>NZ_JBFODM010000036.1:0-44345 GCF_040908325.1 Aeromonas sp. R4-1 | reverse complement strand
CATGGGGATAGTCTGTTGGGTATTAGCTGGTCAAGGATGGCGATCATACCTCAGAAGCCGCGCCACGCCTCGCTCATATGAGGGGATGGTTAAGCCTCCAGATGGGTGATGCTGTGCAGCAAGCGGTGATCCTGATTGTGGGCCCGGGCATAGGCGATGGCATCGAGGGATTCACGGACGGCCCGATCGCCGATGGCATGAAAGTGAGCGATAAGTTGATGAGCATCCGCGGTGCGGATCAGCTCGTTAAAACGCTGTTTGTCCAGATCGTCCTTGCCGCTGTAACCGGGACGGTTGAGGTAGGGCTCGCTCAACTTGGCGGTCTGGGATGGATACTCGATGACACCATCTTGCAGGATCTTTATCCCCACCAGTTTAACGTCCGGGGCATCTTGAAACTGCTGTTGCAGCGCCAATACGTCATCAATGATGGCGGGTGATGCATGTATCCCCACCAGCGCCAGTGCGGACACATGTCCGGTCAGCTTGCCTTCCCGGGAGAGCATGCTGTACGCCGGCAGCAGGCCAGTATCGCGGCGATCCGGCTCGGCGTTGAAGATAGGGGCGAGGGGGCGAATGTTGCTGATAGGGTCCATCCAGGCGGTAATGCCCACCTGATTGAGTTGTTTGGCGGCGGTCATGATGGCACTGGCAATCGTCTCATCGCTGACGGGGGGCAGCGCCTTGAGGATGGCATCCCAGCCGCCTTCCGAGGCAAAGCCATTGAGCTTGCCGGATGGGGTGAGGCCAAAATTGCCTTTCAGCGGAGCATAACGACCGACAAGGGAGTCGGCATCAATGCCAGCCTTGCGCAGCATGGCCTGATTGGCCCAACCGGTGTGGGCATCCGAACCGGCAAGCACCACCGGGATCTGCCGGTATTGCGGGCCATTGAACACCTGATCGAGCAGGGGAAGCTGATGCCAGTAGTCGAGGGAGACATTGCTGTATAGCTCTACATCGCCCAGTGTCAGGCGGGGGTCATCCTTGCTGCGGGTCAGAAATTGCTGCACCTGCTCAACCTCACTCATGGCATCGGGAAAGTTAACCGTCATCCCCTGAAAACCGGCAAATGCCGCATGAACATGGCTGTCGACGAGCCCCGGCATCAGGTACTTTCCTTTCAGATCAAGACGCTTGGCATGGTTGCCGAGGCGGGCACTGACCTCCTGATAGCTGCCGACTGCCACTATCTTTTTACCTTCAATGCCGACCGCTTCCGGGTGAGGGTTCGCCGGATCACCACTGTAGATGGTGCCGCCAAAGATCAGAGTCTGGCTCTGTGACTGGGCATTGGCGGCAGCGGGGAGCGTTACCAGCAGGCTGGCGAGAAACAGCGTTTTGATATTCATGGGCATGACTCCGTCGCTTCGGTGCCCGAAGGCACCGAAGTGGGTAAATGGAAATGAGGTATCGGCTTATCGGTTGATCAGCGGGATACAGATATCAAACACGTAATGCTCCTGGTCGGGGTCCGTGCCTGCGTGGTATTGCTCGTAACACGGGCGATCGTCGCAGTTCAGCCCTTGGCCCACTACCCAGCGAAACGCCGTTTCCCAGCAGGCAACCAGTTGATCGCCGCGAGCGATAAACTGACAAACCGCATAGGGGCCCGCGGCGATGATCTGGGTGGTTAACTGGCGTCCTGCGGGGATCTCTGGCCCCAGCTCGATGCAGACGTCAGTACGGCAACGGGTCTCATCGGTGATATCGGGGATATCCCAATAGAGACTCAGGGTACCCGCCGGTGTCATCGCCTCGTCTGAGGTGAACAGCGCGAGCAAATCCCGATGAGCTTGCTCGCAGGTCTCTTTGCCATAGGGGCCCAGGCGGCGCATGTACGCCACGCGCCGAGCGGGCATCAGCCTGACGCTAGCCCCCTGCAACAGACCCGGGTGTTCGGTGACCGGGTGCATGACCAGGCCATCATAGGTGTCAAAGGGAAGGGGATCGTTTCCAATCTTGCTTTTCCAGTTTCCCCCCTGCTGCTGGCGGTATTCCGAGGGGCTCATGGCGAAGTGCAGGCGAAAGGCCTTGGCGAAATTCTGCGAGCTGGAGAACCCGGCGGCCAGTGCGAGGGTGGTGATATCGCTCTGGGGGGAGGCGAGCAAGCGACGGGCAGCGCGCTCCATACGCAGGCGCCGGGTAAATCCGGCAATGGTCTCGCCGACCACCGTCTTGAAAATACGGTGGAAGTGGAAGGTGGAGATGGCTGCCGCCGCTGCGACCTCATCCAGGCCCGGATTGTCATCCAGATGGTGGCTGATGTAGTCCATCGCCTTGAACACGGGTTTGCGATAATCCAGAGCGGACTCCTTGCCAGCCAGCAAAAGTGGGCGTCAGAGTCGGATTTAATCAGAGCCACCTGCCGTTGTCGAACCCGTCCGGCCTGGTCTGGCCACTCATCCGCATCGCGCTTTTAACGCATTGGCACTCTAATTGCTTGTTGCATGCCAGCGTCAATGATTTGTCTGGGGATGGAAAATGGAAATTAGTGCAAGCAGCCTGATGCAAGAGATGCAGGCGCTCAAGATCGAAGCAGGCGCAACGCCGCTGGCACAACCCGGTCGTCAGGTAACCTCCGACTTTGGTCAGCTGCTGCAACAGGCGCTTGGCAACGTCAACGAGCTGCAAGGGGCCGCCAATGACCTGCGTACCCGTTTCGATATGGGTGACAAGTCGGTGGATCTGGCCGAGGTGATGATCGCGGGCCAAAAATCGTCCATCGCCTTTGAAGCCACGGTACAGGTGCGCAACAAGATGGTCGATGCCTACAAGACCATCATGAACATGCCGGTATAAGCGACGCCAATAAACCATGACGACTGAACATCATGAACATGTCAGCAATAAGGACATAAATCGTGGCTACTGACCAAAACGGCGATCTGCTGATAAACGATGAGGGCACCGCCGCCCTCGATGAAAATGAGCAGAAGAGTTCGGCGCTGGGCTTCCTGTCCAACACCGATGTGCTGCGGCAAATCACCCTGATCCTGGGGCTTGCCATCTGTCTGGCCATTGCGGTGTTTATCCTGCTGTGGGGCAAGGAGCCGGACATGCGTCCCCTCGGCACCTACACCACCCAGGAGCTGGTGAAGACTCTCGATTTCCTCGATCAGCAGAAGATCCCCTACGAGGTGGATGGCAAGAGCGTGCTGGTCAACGCCGAAAGCTACCCCACTATCCAGCTGGCCCTGACCCGTGCCGGTCTTGCCAATGCCACCGATAGCAGCATCGGTGGTGAAGATATCCTGCTGAAAGATTCCAGTTTCGGCGTCAGCCAGCGGATGGAGAGTGAACGTCTGAAGCTGAGCCGCGAGCGCCAGCTGGCGAGCGCCATCGAGCAGTTCCAGAATGTGGCCAAGGCCCAGGTGCTGCTGGCTATCCCGAAAGACAACGTGTTTGCCCGCAACGAACGCAAACCCAGTGCCACCGTGGTGCTCAACCTGAAAGGGGCGGCGCTGGGGCAGGGGGAGGTGGACTCCATCGTTGATATGGTGGCCTCTGCCGTGCACGGCCTTGAGCCGACCCGCGTCACCGTCACCGACCAGAATGGCCGTCTGCTCAACTCCGGCTCGCAAGACCCGATCTCGGCCCAGACTCGCAAAGAGTTTGCCATGCAGCAGAAGCAGGAGCTGGAGTACAAACAAAAAATTGACGCCATCCTGATCCCGGTGCTGGGGGCCGACAACTATACGGCGGAAGTCGATCTCTCCCTCGACTTCTCCCAGCAGGAGCAGACCCGCAAGACTTACAACCCTGACTTGCCTGCAGTGCGCTCCGAAATGACCATGGAAGAGAACAGCGCCAGCGGCAGCAACGGTGGTGTGCCTGGCGCCCTCTCCAACCAACCCCCTGCCGCCTCCAATATTCCCGAGGAGGCGACCGGTGGTGATGGTGCCAGCGCTGCCGCTTCTGGCCGTTCCCGCAAAGAGGCGACCCGCAACTTCGAGCTGGATACCACCGTCAGCCATACCCGTCGCCAGATGGGTGGCATTCGCCGCATGACCGTCTCGGTTGCCGTGGATTACAAAGCAGTACCCGGTGCCGACGGGGCTGTGACCCGTGAGGCGCGCACCCAGGCAGAACTCGATACATTGCGCCGTTTGCTGAGCGGTGGCCTTGGCTTTGATGTGACCCGTGGTGATACCCTTGAGGTGGTCGCGATTCCGTTCAATCGCCCAGAGCTGGATACCGTGGCCGAGGTGCCGCTCTACGATCAGCCCTGGTTCTGGCGTGCGGTGCGGATTGCCGCCTCGGTACTGGTGATCATCGTCTTGATCGTCACCGTGGTTCGCCCCATGCTCAAACGACTGCTCTATCCGGATGCCAAACCGGAAGGGGAAGTGGATTTCGACAACCACACCGTACTGGGTGGCGACGACGAGTTGAGTCTGCTGTCAGCACAAGTCGAGAACGATCAGGTATTTGGTGTCCGCGATGGCCAGCTGAAACTGCCGGATCTGCACCGTGACGAAGACTTGCTCAAGGCGGTACGTGCGCTGGTGGCGAACGAGCCGGATCTGGCCGCTCAGGTCATTAAAGAATGGGTAACGAACAAAGATGCCTGAAGAAAAGAAGAGTCAAGTCACCGGCAATGACATCACCGACAGTCAGCGCCAGATCCTCGACCAGATGTCGGGGATGGAGATGGCTGCGGTGTTGATGCTGAGCCTCAATGAAGAGGATGCCGCCCAGATCTTCCGTCATCTCGAGCCCAAGCAGGTGCAGCGGCTCGGTATGTCGATGGCCTCCATGTCTGACTTCAGTCACGATCGGGTGGCGGCGGTGCACCGTCAATTCATCGACGATATCCAGAAGTACACCAACATCGGTATCGGCAGCGAAGACTTCGTGCGCAAGGCGTTGGTGGCGGCCCTTGGCGAGGACAAGGCGAGCAACCTGGTGGACCAGATCATTCTCGGTTCCGGCGCCCGCGGCCTCGATTCGCTCAAGTGGATGGATGCCCGTCAGGTGGCCAGCATCATCCAGAACGAACACCCGCAGATCCAGACTATCGTGCTCTCCTATCTGGAGCCGGAGCAATCCGCCGAGATCCTGAGCCAGTTCCCGGAGCAGGTGCGCCTCGATCTGGTGATGCGTATCGCCAACCTCGAAGAGGTACAACCGGCGGCACTGCAAGAGTTGAACGACATCATGGAGAAACAGTTCGCCGGTGCGGCCGGTGCCCAGGCAGCCAAGATGGGCGGCCTGAAGGCTGCCGCCAACATCATGAACTATCTGGATACCAATATCGAAGGCCAGTTGATGGACTCCATCCGCGAGTCGGACGAAGAGATGAGCCAGCAGATCCAGGATTTGATGTTCGTGTTCGAAAACCTCATCGATGTGGACGATCGCGGCATCCAGACCATGCTGCGGGAAGTGCCTGGGGATCTGCTGCAACGTGCCCTCAAGGGCTCCGACGATCAGATGCGCGAGAAGATCTTCAAGAACATGTCCAAACGGGCGGCCGAAATGCTGGCAGACGATCTGGAGGCCATGGGGCCGATCCGGGTCTCCGAAGTGGAAGCGGCCCAGAAAGAGATCCTCTCCATCGCCCGTCGTCTGGCGGATGCTGGCGAAATCATGCTGGGTGCCGGTGGCGGCGAGGAGTTCCTCTAAGCCATGGCCCATAAACAGAACCGCGATGCCAAGCCCGCATCAGGCAGTGGTGAGGAGCCGCGCAAAGCATGAATAACAAACTGCGTGGTTATGTGCGCCCCGAGGGCGATGATGCCCGGGTTGAGACCTGGGGCTGGCCCGAGATGGAGGTCGAGGTAGAGGCGGGAGCGCCTACCAATGCTCTTGGCCTGTCCCCTGACTGGTATCAGCAGGAAGAGGAGGTGGTGGAGCCGGAGCCCGAACAGGAGCCGGCTCCCAGCATCACCGCCGAAGAGCTTGAAGCGATCCGTCAGGCCGCCTGGGAAGAGGGGATGGCTGAGGGGCGTGAGTCCGGTTATGCCAAGGGGATGGAAGAGGGCAAGCTGGAAGGATTGCAACAGGGCCACTCCGCTGGTCTCGAACAGGGGCGCGAGGAGGGGCTGGCCATGGGCCGCGAGCTGGTGGAGCAGGAGATTGCCCACTGGCAGGGGCTCGCCGCCCGCCTTGCCAATCCGCTTAACGAGCTGGATCAGGCGGTGGAGCAGCAGTTGGTCTCGCTGGTGATGCAACTGGCCCGCGCGCTCATTCGTCACGAAGCGGAGACCTCCCCCCGCATTCTGCTGGAGGCGCTTAAAGAGGGGCTGGCCTTGCTGCCTGCCGCCGAACAGGGGGTGACTCTGATGTTGCATCCCGACGATATCGCGCGAATCGAGCAGGCATTTGGCGCCGACGAGTGCGCCAAGCGCCACTGGCGATTGCAGAGCGATCCCACCCTCTCCCTCGGCGATCTGCAACTGGCGACCGAGCTCTCCAGCATCGATTTGACCCTCTCCGCGCGCATCGATCAGTTGCTGCGCAACTTCTTGCGGGACAATGCGTCGCAGAAACCGGCTTCGCAGGACTCACGCCCATAACCGATGCCGGACGTTGCCGTCCGGCTGCACTTTTTAGCTCTCAGGAGGCCAGATGAGCGGCTCGCTACTGAACCGGTTGCAAGGGTACAAGGTACGCGACAGCGCCCCCAAACCGCCGGTCGCCGGCAAATTGACCCGGGTGGTGGGGCTGACCCTCGAAGCCATCGGCTGCCGCGCCGCCATCGGTGCCCTCTGCCGCATCGATACCCTTGATGGGACGCTGGAGGCTGAAGTGGTCGGTTTTTCTGGCGATCGCCTCTATCTGATGCCGAGCGAGCAGCTCAAGGGGGTGATCCCCGGTGCCCGGGTGGTGCCCATCACCGAAGAGCATGGTATTCCGGTCGGCATGAACCTGCTAGGTCGAGTCATCGACGGCATCGGCCAGCCACTCGATGGGCTCGGCCCCATTCTCTCCTCCCAGACCGTGCAGTTTGCCCAGCACCGCATCAACCCGCTCTCTCGCCGCCCGATCCATCAGCCGATGGACGTGGGGGTGCGCGCCATCAACGCCGTGCTGACGGTTGGTCAGGGCCAGCGGATGGGGTTGTTTGCCGGTTCCGGTGTCGGTAAATCGGTGCTGCTTGGCATGATGACTCGCGGCTCGGTGGCGGATGTGGTGGTGGTCGGCCTCATCGGTGAACGGGGCCGGGAAGTTAAAGAGTTTATCGAAGACATTCTGGGAGAGGAGGGGCGAGCCCGCTCCGTGGTGGTAGCGGCTCCCGCTGACGCCTCGCCGCTGATGCGGCTCAAGGGGTGTGAAACGGCGCTTGCCATTGCAGAATATTTCCGCGATCAGGGGCTTAATGTGCTGCTCTTGATGGACTCTCTCACCCGTTATGCCCAGGCCCAGCGTGAAATCGCGCTGGCGGTGGGCGAGCCGCCGGCGACCAAGGGTTATCCGCCCTCGGTATTTGCCAAATTACCGGCGCTGGTGGAGCGGGCGGGTAACGGCAGTGACGGCCAGGGCTCCATCACCGCCTTCTTCACCGTCCTGACCGAGGGGGATGACCTGCAAGATCCCATTGCCGATGCGGCGCGGGCGATCCTCGATGGCCACATAGTGCTGTCGCGCGAGCTGGCTGATGCGGGCCACTATCCGGCCATCGATATCGAGAAGTCCATCAGCCGGGTTATGCCTATGGTCACCTCGCCGGAACATATGGATCTGGCGCGCACCCTCAAGCAGTTCTACTCCCTCTATCAGCAGAACCGGGATCTCATCACCATCGGCGCCTACAGTCAGGGTTCCGATCCGCGCATTGACCGCGCCATCATTCAAAAACCCTATCTGGATCAGTTCTTGCAGCAGGGGATGCGCGAGGTCATTCACTACGATGATGGCCTGCAAGCCTTGCAGATGGTGGCGATGCCATTGATGCGCTGATGATGGTCGGTAACAGAGAGGTCGACGATGAGTAAAGGGTTGGTATTGTTGGCCGATCGGCTGGTGGAAGCGGAGCAGCAGTGTGCGCTGGCACTGGTGAAGGCGCAGCAGGATCTCAAGCTGTTCATGGATCAGCAAAATGCTCTCAACCAGTACCGCCAGATCTATCACCAGCAGTGGACCGATCGCGGCCTGCAGGGGATCTCACCCCAGCAAAACACCCAGTATCACGCCTTTATCAACAAACTCGAACAGGCAGCGACCCAGCAGTACGAAGGGGTGTTGCAGGTGCGTCAGGCGCTGGAACAGCGCCGTGAAGAGTGGCTGGCTGCCCAGCAGCGGCGCAAGGCGGTAGAGCTGTTGCTGGAGAAGCAGGCGAGCCGCGAGCAGCAGAAAGCCCAGCGTCAGGAGCAGAAGATGCTGGATGAGTACGCTATGTTGCGACGCTTTCATCAAGCTGGCCTGTAACTTGCTTTGATATGGACATTGTCGGCGGCCATCTCACTGGGGGCCACCAGAATTCAGGGATCCCATCATGATGCAGACACTGTTGACACAAACGCCTTCGGCTGCGGCCAACGGGTTGGACAAAGCGCCTCTGAGCGGTTCCGTCGAGAGCAAAAGTATCGATGGGGGAACCGGCAGCGACAGCAAGGGTGATTTCGCCACCCTGATTGCCAAGGCCCGGAACAGCGAGCAGGGCACCCCCGAAGCCACTCAGGGCGGTAACCATGTCCGATCAGCCAAATCTTTGGCGACCGAGAGCGCCTCTCCCAAAGAGGAGACCAGCAAGGAGCAGGATCCTGACGCCGACAACAAGGTGGGTGAGGTCCCTGCCACCGACTTTCTGCTGCGCCTGCAAGACTCCCTCAAGCTCGATACCTCGCTAGTGACTCCCCAGCTGGCGGTGGCGGCCCAACAGAGCGCCACTGCGGTAGACGGCAATCCGTTGCCGCAAGAGGGTGAGCTGGAGGGGATTGCGCTTGATGAAAGCGAGCAGACTCCTGCCGCTGCCAGGATTGCCCAACAGCTTGCCGGTCAGACCGGGGCGCAGTCGCCGCTGGCGACGACCGCCAACTCGACTCTTGATACCACGGTATCGTCCTCTGCGGCGCGAGTGGTGACGCAGGGCGATGCCTCTTCTGCCGTTCTCTCCTCTGAAGGTGAAGATGCCGCCACCACTGCGGATGGGCAGTCCGGGGAGAAAGCCTCTGCCAAGGGCGAAACCCTCGGAGCGGATGGCAAGCAGACCAAGCCCCTCACGGGGGCAGAGCGGATGGCCCTGCTGGCCAAGGTGCTGCCGGTCGATGAGTCGGCAAGCGCCGCCAAATCAGCGGAGTCTCTCGCAACAAAAGAGGCTGGCGACAGCAAATCCGATCTCGCCGCCAGTAATGCTTTGACTAACAAGGGGCAGGCGACGCAAGCCGCGACTCAGGGGGCTGCGCTCAAGGCCTTCAGCGAGGGGCTCAAGCAGCCTGAGGCGGGCGCTGCAACTACTTCAGCAACTGCGGATGGAAGTGGGGTAGCTGGCAAGGGGGCAGAAAAGAGTGCTGCCGAGGGAAGCCTGCAGCCAGCCACCGCCGCCAATCAAGGTTCGGCGCCCGTGACGACGGCGCAAAGTGCCGCAGAAAGTGCCGCAGCCCAGAGCAGCGTAACGGCAACTGCGACGGCTCAGACCGATAGTGCTGCCGCCCCCGTGATGGTGGCGCCGCAGCAGGTGTTGGCACAGGCTGAATCTCAAGGGCCGCAAGCGCCGCTGTCGACCATTTCAGCCGGCATCAAGCAGATGGAAGTGACCGGCACCGACGAGGTGCGCAAAGCGGTTTCGCTTGAGGTAAAACCGAAGGCCGGTGAGGCGGAGAAGAGCCTGGTTGCGGCGACATCGAGCGGTGAGAGCAGCCAGAACCAGACTGTTCAGCATGGCCAAAACAGCCAAACTCAGCCACAGGTAGCCGATAGCCGGGCGCCCGCCGCTGAGACAACGCTGCGCCGTGAGCCG
Organism: Aeromonas sp. R4-1; assembly: GCF_040908325.1. NCBI lineage: Bacteria > Pseudomonadati > Pseudomonadota > Gammaproteobacteria > Aeromonadales > Aeromonadaceae > Aeromonas > Aeromonas sp. R4-1. The sequence continues at coordinate 34,441 of NZ_JBFODM010000036.1, read as the reverse complement.
CAGAATTTACCCCATTTGAAACTGGCCAGTCAGGAAGCGCCTGCCGAATTGCACCAGAAGGTCAATGTGATGCTGGCCGAAAAACTGCAACAGGCGGAAATTCAGCTCGACCCCCTCGGCCTTGGCAAGATGAAGATCCAGATCCAGATGGGAGCCGACAGCCAGGCCAACGTCCATTTTGTGGTACAACATGGACAGACCCGCGAGATGCTGGAGCAGGCGATGCCCCGGCTGCGTGACATGCTGGCAGGGCAGGGGATCCAGCTTGGTCAGACGCAGGTGCAGCAGCAGTCGCAACAACAGCAGCAACAGGGCCAGCCCACCTTTAACGGGCAGGGGCAGCAAGGTCAGAGTAGTGGTCAGCAGCGGTCCGGTAACGGGCTGGTTGAAGGGGAACTCACCACTTCCAACCCCAGTTTGCTGGTGGAATCGACAAACGGTTCCGGAATTGATTTCTATGCTTGATGCAATCCCGAGTAAGTTTATGATATCGAACAAGTTTGAGACTAGGGTGGACAAGGGATGGCTGACGATAACGAGTTGACGCTAAAAGACCCGGCTGCGGGCAAGAAAAAGAAGCTGATCATTATCATTGCCCTAGCGGTTATTTTGCTGGGCGGTGGTGGTGCTGGCGCCTTCCTGATGCTCTCCGGCTCCGATAAACCGCCCGCTGAAGCGGCGGAAGGTGCCGAGGCCGCACCCAAGGAGGAAGCGCCTAAACCTTCCCTCTATGTCGGTATGCCGCGCCCCTTTGTCTTCAACGTTGCAGGTGCCCAGCGAGATCGACTGGTGCAGATCAAGATCCAGCTGATGGTGCGCGGTACCGCCGACGAGACGCTGGCCAAACAGAATATCCCCCTGATTGAAGGCACCTTGCTGCGGGTATTCAGCGCAGCCAGTGCCGAACAGCTGATGACCTTTGAAGGCAAGGAGAAGCTGCGCAAGGATTCACTGGAAGAGTGCCGTCGGGTGCTCAAGGACCTGGTCTCTTCCCCCGTTATCGAACAAGTGCTGTTTACCGGCTTTGTAATGCAGTAGGTGAAGCGTGAGCGATCTGTTAAGTCAGGACGAAATTGATGCCCTCTTGCACGGTGTCGATGATGTCGAAGAGGAAGAGATAGGCGGCGCTGGAGACCCCGGCGTAGCCCAGTTTGACTTCTCCTCCCAGGACCGCATCGTCCGTGGTCGCATGCCGACGCTGGAGCTGGTGAATGAACGTTTCGCCCGCCATATGCGGATCAGCCTGTTCAACATGATGCGTCGTACCGCCGAGGTCTCCATCAACGGGGTGCAGATGCTCAAGTTTGGCGAGTATGTTCATACCCTGTTTGTGCCGACCAGTCTCAACATGGTGCGGTTCCGCCCGCTCAAGGGGACGGCACTCATCACCATGGAGGCCCGACTGGTCTTCATCCTGGTGGAGAACTTCTTCGGTGGCGATGGCCGTTATCACGCCAAGATTGAAGGGCGCGAATTTACCCCGACCGAGCGGCGCATTATCCAGATGCTGCTCAAACTGGTGTTTGAGGATTACAAGGATGCCTGGGCGCCGGTGATGGACGTGGGGTTCGAGTATCTCGACTCCGAAGTGAACCCGGCAATGGCCAACATCGTCAGCCCGACCGAGGTGATCGTGGTCAGCTCGTTCCACATCGAGCTCGATGGTGGCGGCGGCGACTTCCACGTGGCGATGCCTTATTCCATGCTGGAACCGATCCGCGAGCTGCTGGATGCCGGTGTGCAGAGTGACAAGGGGGATACCGACGTACGTTGGAGCAAGGCGCTGCGTGACGAGATCATGGACGTCAAGGTGGAGCTGCGGGCCAAGCTGCTGGAGACAGAACTCACCCTGCGTGAACTGATGGAGCTGCGACCCGGCGATATCATTCCCGTCGATATGCCGGAAAATCTGCTGGTTTTTGTGGAGGACTTGCCCACTTTCCACGCCAAGATGGGCCGCACCAAGGATAATGTGGCGCTCAAGATCACCGACAAGCTCAAACGTCCGGAAGGGGTCAAGACGGAGATGCATCTGGTGACCCGGGGCGGGGTACGAATTGATGGCGAGGCCGAGCTGGAAGAGCTCGAGCGCAGTATCGAAGATCAACAGCGATAATTGACGGTTTATTACGGTAAACGGTCACGAAGTAGCATAAGGAAACAAGATGAGCGGAACTGAGGAAGAGGATCTGATGGCTGATGCCTGGGCTGCGGCTCTGGAGGAGCAGGTGACGGCGGAAGCCAAGCCAGCCCCGCTGGAAGAGTTGAAAGATGATGCCCCCATCAGTGCCGAGGAGCGTCGCAAGCTCGACACCATTCTCGATATTCCGGTCACCATCGCCATGGAGGTGGGCCGCAGCCAGATCAGCATCCGCAACCTGTTGCAGCTTAACCAGGGCTCGGTGGTGGAGCTGGATCGGGTTGCTGGCGAGCCGCTGGACGTATTGGTCAACGGCACCCTGATCGCTCACGGCGAGGTGGTGGTGGTAAACGACAAGTTCGGTATTCGCCTGACCGACGTCATAAGCCAGATTGAACGGATCAAGAAGCTCAAATGATGCGCCTCCTGTTGTTATTGCTGCCTGTTCCGGCCTTTGCCGAGACAGCGGCATCTGCCAACGTGCCTAGTCTGAGCTCCTGGTTGCTCTCAAGTCTGATGGTGATTGGTCTCATTCTGGTGCTGGGCTTTCTGCTCAAGAAGAGCAAGCTGGCGACCGCCATTGGGGGCGGCCAGATGCGGGTCATCGCCTCGTTGCCGGTGGGTTACAAAGAGAAGCTGCTGGTGGTCAAGGTGGGCGAACAGCAACTGCTGGTCGGCGTAACACCGCAGCAGATCAACTTTCTCTACCGGCTGGAGGAGCCGCTGGATGAAAACCAGCCGCAGGCGTTTTCCCAGCAGCTTGGCAAATTGATGGGCAAGCATGAAAAAAGCTAACGGCTTATGGCTGAAAACGGGGCTGCTGGTCAGCCTGCTGATACCACTGTTTTGCTCCTGGCCTGCACTGGCACAGGACGCCATGTCGGCGGTGACCGTCAAGACCATGGGGGATGGCTCTCAGGAGTACAGCCTGACCCTGCAAGTGCTGGCGCTGATGACCGCGCTCTCCTTCTTGCCGGCCATGGTGATCATGATGACCTCGTTTACCCGCATCATTGTGGTGTTGGGTATCTTGCGCCAGGCGATCGGTCTGCAACAGAGTCCTTCCAACCAGGTGTTGATCGGCATCGCCCTGTTCATGTCGTTCTTCATCATGTCGCCGGTGCTGGATCGCATCAATGATGAGGCGTTGCAGCCCTATCTGGCCGAGACCATTCAGGGAAAGGATGCGCTGGAGCGGGCCGAGTTGCCCATCCATCAGTTCATGCTGGCCCAGACCCGCATCAAGGATCTCAACACCTTTATGGAGATCGCCAACGTGCAGGTGGAGAAACCTGCCGATGTGCCGCTACGAGTGCTGATCCCGGCGTTTGTCACCAGCGAGCTGAAAACCGCCTTCCAGATTGGTTTTATGCTGTTCCTGCCGTTCCTGGTCATCGATCTGGTGGTCGCCAGTATCCTGATGGCGATGGGGATGATGATGCTCTCGCCGATGATTGTCTCGCTGCCTTTCAAGCTGATGCTGTTTGTGATGGTGGATGGCTGGAACCTCATTCTGGGGTCACTGGCCAACAGTTTCGGACTGGGTGCCGGTTAGCCGGTCGAGCGCAAGGAGCCCGAACATGAGTCCTGAAACCTTTGTCGACGTCTTTCGCGAGGCGCTCTGGCTGGTGACCATCATGGTGTGTGCCGTGATCCTGCCCAGCCTCGCTATCGGGCTGGTGGTAGCCATTTTTCAGGCGGCCACCTCCATCAACGAACAGACCCTGAGCTTTCTGCCCCGTCTTATCGTGACCCTGCTAGCCTTGGGAATTGGTGCTCACTGGGGAATGCAGAGTCTGATGGACTTCTTCATACTGATGGTCAATCAAATCCCCGAGGTGGTGGGATGACCTACACAACCGCTCTGATCATGGAGTGGTTGTCTTCCATCCTCTGGCCGCTGGCGCGGGTGAGCAGCCTGCTGATGGTGATGGCGGTGTTCGGCAGCCGCCTTGCTCCTGCGCGGGTACGGATGGGGCTGGCTCTTGCCATCACCTTTCTGATTGCCCCGCTGCTTCCGAAAATGCCCCCTATCGAGCTCTTCTCTGTCGGCAGTTTTCTGGTATTGGGCCAGCAGCTGCTCATCGGTATTGCCCTCGGCCTGATGACCCAGTTTCTTATGGAGAGCTTCGTGATGGCCGGTCAGGTCATCGCTATGCAGACCAGTCTGGGTTTTGCCACCCTGGTGGACCCGATGAATGGCCAGTCGGCCCCCGTGGTCGGTCAGTTTTATCTGATGCTGGCGACCCTGGTGTTTCTGGCGCTGGATGGTCATCTGGTGATGCTGCGGCTGGTCATTCTTAGTTTCGAGACACTGCCTGTCTCCGAGCACGGTCTCTCGGTTTCATCCATGAAAACCCTGAGTGCGTTTCTGGGTGTGATGTATCAGGCTGCTTTGGTGATGTCGCTCTCAGCCATCGTCGCCTTGCTCCTAATCAACTTCGCCTTTGGTGTCATGACCCGGGCGGCGCCGCAACTCAATATTTTCAGTATCGGTTTTGCGGTCAGCATGATGTCGGGTCTGCTCATCCTCTGGCTCACTATCGGTGGGTTCCTCGGTCACTTCGACATCATGTGGGAGCGGGTGCAGGAGGTTAGCTGCGAGCTGATCAACACCCAGTGCTTCGGGGGTGCTCATGGCTGATACCGACCAGGAACGTACCGAACAACCCACGGGCAAACGACTGCAACAGGCCCGTGAAAAAGGGCAGATTGCACGTTCAAAAGAGCTGGGGACCGCCAGCGTTCTGCTCTCGGCGGTCTTTGGCCTGTTGATGCTCAAGGGCTCGCTGGCGACCGCCATGGTCAAGGTTGTCACCATGGGTTTTACCCTGGATCGGGAGCAGGCCTTCGATCCCAATGCCATGATCGCTATGGTGCCGGCGCTGCTGGGGGAACTGGTGCTTCCGCTGGGACTCTTGTTTGCACTGGTGGCGATTGCCGCTTTTATCGGCAACACCCTGATGGGGGGGATGAACTTCTCCACTGAAGCCATGATGCCCAAGATGAGCAAGCTGAGTCCACTCAGCGGCATCAAGCGAATGTTCGGGGTGCAGTCACTGATTGAGCTGGTCAAATCCATCGCCAAGGTGGTGTTCATCACCCTGTTTGCCTGGTGGATGTTATCCAGCCAGTTCAATCACCTGCTCAACCTCTCCATGGAGGGTTTCCCCGGCGGTATTATCGATGCGCTGGAGTTGTTTCTCTGGATGTTGATCATCCTCTGCTGCGCCCTGCTTCCCATCGTTGCCATCGACGTGCCGTTCCAGCAGTGGAACCACATGCGTCAGCTCAAGATGACCAAGCAGGAGGTCAAGGACGAGTTCAAGGACAGCGAAGGCAAGCCCGAGGTAAAGGGCAAGATCCGCCAGTTGCAGATGCAGATGGCGATGCGTCGAATGATGGGGGATGTACCCAAGGCTGATGTGGTGATCACCAACCCGACCCACTACTCGGTAGCGCTCAAGTATGATGCGGGCAAACCCGGTGCCGCGCCCAAGGTCGTGGCCAAGGGCACAGATGAAATTGCAATGAAGATCAGGGAGATCGCCAGAGAGTACGAGATCCCCATCATGCCGTCACCAGCCTTGACCCGGGCTATTTACCACTCAACCGAGCTGGGCCACGAGATCCCGGAAGGGCTGTTTGCGGCGGTTGCCCAGGTGCTCGCCTATGTCTTCCAGCTTAAGAAATTCCGTCGTGGTCAGGGGCGCCGTCCCCAGCCGCTGGCTAAAGATCTGCCCATTCCGACCGAATATCGAAAATGACAAAGTTCTGACGTAGTCAAAATAAATCCATTGCATTTCAATGTCTTGTATTGTTGGCTTGATGTTTGCTTTAATCTGGCACCAGCAGGTTGAAATTGAGAAGCGCGATGGAATTCAAGGCAGTATTGGGCCAGTTCAAAGAGTACCGGGGAGTTTTGGGCAAAGGCCTTGGCACCCCTCTGCTGGTATTGGCCGCGCTCGGCATGGTGGTGTTGCCCATCCCGCCGTTGATGCTGGATGTGCTCTTCTCCTTCAACATTGCCCTCTCCATCGTGGTGCTGCTGGTATCCGTCTATACCCGCCGCCCCCTCGAATTTGCTGCCTTCCCGACCGTACTGCTGCTCGCTACCCTGCTGCGGTTGGCGTTGAACGTCGCCTCGACCCGGGTGGTGTTGCTGGAAGGTCATAATGGTAGTGCGGCGGCCGGCCATGTGATCGAGGCGTTCGGTAACGTGGTGATCGGCGGCAACTATGCGGTCGGCATCATCGTTTTCACCATCCTGATGATCATCAACTTTGTGGTCATTACCAAGGGTGCCGGGCGGATCGCGGAAGTGAGTGCCCGTTTTACCCTTGATGCGATGCCGGGCAAACAGATGGCCATCGATGCCGATTTGAGCGCCGGCCTTATCAATCAGGAAGAGGCGAAGAAGCGTCGTCAGGATGTAACCCAGGAAGCTGACTTCTACGGCTCCATGGATGGTGCCTCCAAGTTTGTCAAAGGGGATGCCATTGCGGGCATCATGATCCTCTTTATCAACATCATCGGCGGCTTCATCATCGGGATGATGCAGCACCAGCTGACCTTCAGCGAATCTGCCGAGATCTATACCCTGTTGGCCATCGGTGACGGTCTGGTGGCGCAGATCCCCTCCCTGCTGCTCTCAATTGCAGCCGCCATCATAGTGACCCGTCAGAATACCGATCAGGATATGGGAACCGCGGTGCTGGGTCAGCTGTTTGACAATCCCAAAGCTCTGATCATCTCTGCCGGTATTCTGCTGATGATGGGACTGGTGCCGGGGATGCCGCATTTCGCCTTCCTGAGTCTGGGGGCTCTTGCCGCCGCTGGCGCCTGGTGGTTGCTGCGCCGAGAGAAACTGGCGGCCGCCAAAGCGGCCAAGGGTGAGCTGCTGCCTGCCACTGCCGAACAACCCCATGAGCAGAAAGAGCTGAGCTGGGACGATGTGATGCCGGTGGACATCATCGGGCTGGAAGTGGGTTATCAACTGATCCCGCTGGTGGATCGCAATCAGGGTGGCGAACTGCTCAACCGGATCAAAGGGGTGCGCAAGAAACTCTCGCAAGAGCTGGGTTTTCTGGTCCCAGCCGTCCACATTCGCGACAACCTGGATCTGGCGCCAAACCAATACCGCATCACCTTGATGGGGGTCAGTACCGGCGAGGCCAATGTCTACCATGATAAGGAGATGGCCATCAATCCGGGGCAGGTGTTCGGCCAGATCCAGGGGATAGCGACCCGGGATCCCGCCTTCGGACTTGAAGCGGTCTGGGTTGCCAAGGAGATGGTCTCTCAGGCACAGACACTGGGGTATACGGTGGTGGATACCGCGACCGTGGTGGCTACCCATCTGAGCCAGATCCTGACCAACCATGCGGCTCTGCTGCTGGGGCATGACGAGGTACAACAACTGCTCGACATGATTGGCAAACATCAGAGCAAGCTGGTCGAAGGGCTGGTGCCGGAAGTGATCAGCATGGGTAACCTTGTGAAGGTATTGCAGAATTTGCTCAATGAAGGCGTGCCAATCCGCGATATGCGCACTATCCTGCAGACCCTGGTTGAATACGCGCCGCGCAGTCCGGATCCGGAAGTGCTCACGGCCGCTTGCCGGATTGCCCTGCGTCGCCTGATTGTGCAGGAGATTGCAGGCCCCGATCCCGAGCTGCCGGTGATTACCTTGGCGCCGGAATTGGAACGTATATTGCATCAATCCCTGCAGGCAGGTGGTGGTGATGGTGCCGGTATTGAACCGGGTCTGGCAGAGCGGATGCAGCGTTCGCTGGTGGAAGCCACTCAACGACAAGAATTGGAAGGCCAACCGGCCGTGCTTCTGACATCGGGGATCTTGCGCAATACCCTGGCAAAATTTGTCAAGAATGCCATTCCTGGATTGCGCGTTCTGTCTTATCAGGAAGTGCCCGACGACAAGCAGATCCGCATCGTCAGTGCGGTAGGGCAGAACTAGTTAGCGGAGACGACGGGTGAAGATTAAGCGGTTTTTTGCCAAGGATATGCGAACGGCTCTGGCCGAGGTCAAGGAGACTCTCGGGCCTGACGCCGTCATCATGTCCAACAAGAAGGTCACCGGAGGGGTAGAGATAGTCGCCGCAGTCGATTATCAATCCCAGGTCCCGGGGCCCAAAGATGCGCCGGTTCGCCGTCAGCTGAACGATGAGAGCGTCAATATTTCGTCTGCTGCACGGCAGATGATCCGCCCCGAGCCGACGCCGGCGAAGGAGCAGAACGAACATTATGCCGATACCTTGGCCGCCTTGCTGGCGCGCCAGCAGAAGCTCAAGCCGGGCAATGGGGCGCCAATGGGCAATACCCAATCGGCCGGTCTGGCCGCTGCCAATGCAGCGCCCAGAACATTGGCCGAGCAGGGGCAGTGGGGCGCAGCTCCCGAACCTGCCAAGCCCAAGGCCCGGGTTGCGTCCGGCCAGCGCCCCCCTCAACCTGCCCAGCGGGATCAGGAGATGGAAGGGATGCGCAAGGAGATGGCCAGCATCCGCAAATTGCTGGAGCACCAGATCTCCGGACTGATGTGGCAAGAGGTGGAGCGCCGCGAACCGATGCGGGCCCTGTTGATCAAGGAGCTCAAGAAACTGGGCTTTGATGATGCGTTTGCCGATCAACTTGCGGGACTGATCCCCGAAGATATGTCCATCCATCAGGCGATGGCCCAGTTGGCCGAGGTGCTGACGGCCCAGCTCAAGATCAGTGAGGACGAGATCATGCGTCAGGGCGGCGCGGTTGCGCTGCTTGGCCCGACCGGGGTGGGCAAAACCACTACCATCGCCAAGCTGGCTGCCCGTTTCGCCATGAAGTATGGCGCCGAGCAGGTGGCGCTGATCACCACCGACAACTACCGGATTGGTGCCCATGAACAGCTGCAGACCTATGGCCGCATCATGGGTTGCCCGGTACGGCAGGTGCGTGATGCCGAAGAGCTGGCCAATGCCCTTTATCAGTTCCGCCACCGTCGGCTGGTACTTATCGATACGGCCGGGGTTGGCCAGCGGGATATCCGCCTGACCGAGCAGCTCGATACCCTGGTCAAGAATGCCAAGGTGCGGATCCGCAGTTATCTGGTGATGTCGGCAACTTCCCAGCGTCGGGTGATGCAGGAGGCGGTTGACCATTTCCGGCGTATTCCATTAAGCGGCTGCATACTTACCAAATTGGATGAAAGTCTGAATCTGGGCGAAGTGATTAACGTGTGTATCCAGAATTCATTGCCCATCAGCTATATCACTGACGGACAAAGGGTTCCGGAAGATATTCAGGTTGCCAATGCGGCGCAGCTCGTCGGGGCTGCCATGGGCTCGCTGGAGCGAGAAACAGAGGAGCCCTATTTCTGGGGCGCAGGCTTTGGCGAGGCCGAAGATTCGGAGTTTTATGAGTAACATGTATATGGATCAGGCGAGTGGTCTGCGCAAAATGCGTCAAAACAATCGAGTAAAAGTAATCGCCGTTTCCGGTGGTAAAGGTGGCGTGGGCAAGACCAACGTGACCCTGAACGTGGCCGGAGCCATGGCTGCCCAAGGCAAGCGGGTGATGGTGCTGGATGCCGACCTGGGTCTGGCCAACGTCGACGTCATGCTGGGGCTGCGGGTTCATCGCAACCTCTCTCATGTCCTGGCGGGTGAGTGCACCATCGATGACATCATTGTCGAAGGCCCTTACGGCATGATGATCGTGCCTGCGACCTCGGGCACCCAGTCCATGGTCGAGCTTTCTCCGGTGCAGCATGCCGAGCTTATACGCGCCTTCAGCGAGATGAAGACCCAGGTCGACATTCTGCTGGTGGATACGGCTGCGGGGATCTCCGACATGGTGCTGAGCTTTACCCGAGCAGCTCAGGACATCATGGTGGTGGTCTGCGATGAGCCGACCTCCATCACCGATGCCTACGCCCTCATCAAGATCCTCTCCAAGGATCACGGCGTGTTTCGTTTCAAGGTGGTGGCCAATATGGTGCGCAGTCTGCGGGAAGGGCAGGAGCTCTTTGCCAAACTGACCCGGGTCACGGATCGTTTCCTCGACACTTCGCTGGAGCTGGTCGCCTGTGTACCTTATGACACCAATCTGCGTGCCGCCGTGCGCAAGCAGAAGCTGATTGTCGAGGCGTTTCCCAAGTCGCCGGCCGCACTGGCGTTCCGGGCCCTTGCCAACAAGGCTGCGAGCTGGCCGGTTCCCAACCAGCCGGGCGGCCATCTGGAGTTTTTCCTGGAAAATTTGTTGCAGAAACCGGCCACAACACAGGAAGGTTCCCGTGAATAAAGCCCAAGCGTACTTGCGTCATCAGGATTCCTACGTGCTGGTGGAGCGTCATGCTCCCCTGGTCAAGCGAATTGCCCAGCATTTGTTGGCTCGCCTGCCCAGCAGTGTCTTGCTGGATGACCTGATCCAGGCAGGTATGATTGGGCTGCTTGAAGCCTCCCGCAACTTTGACGGTAGCAAGGGAGCAAGCTTCGAGACGTATGCCGGGATCCGCATCCGTGGCGCCATGCTGGATGAGATCCGGCGTGGTGACTGGGTGCCCCGTTCAGTGCATCGCAACAGCAGGGCTATTGCAGAAGCGATCGAGAATGTCGAGCAGACTCACGGGCGTGACGCGCGAGATACCGAGGTTGCTGCCGAGATGGGGGTCTCCATCGCTGATTACCATGCGATGCTGCAAGACGTCTCCTGCGGCAAAATTATCGGCATCGAAGATTTGGGAGTCAGCGAGGATGTGATCGGCAACCCCGATGATGCCCCTTCAGGCTCGGGATTCGATGAATTGGCTGCCGAGCGATTTCAGATTCAATTATCCGAGCAAATTGGTCGTCTACCAGAGAGAGAAGCTTTGGTTCTCTCTCTTTACTACGATGAAGAGCTGAATTTGCGTGAAATTGGCGAGGTTTTGAATGTCAGCGAGTCGCGTGTGAGCCAGATCCACAGTCAGGCAATGCACAGATTGCGTGCTCGTTTGAGAGATTGGCATCTATAAGTGTTTGTACTGGCTACACTGAGATGAAACTCTAAGGCATAATCCGCACGACACAACCCGTTTTTAGCATCATGTAAGTGAGCCACTCTGGTGGCTATTTAGGAGGGAATTTTGGACAAGAACATGAAAATCCTCATTGTTGACGATTTTTCAACGATGCGCCGGATTATCAAGAACTTGCTGCGCGACTTGGGATTCAACAATACCCATGAGGCGGATGACGGCAATACAGCGCTGCCGATGCTGAAAAATGGTGATTTTCAGTTTGTAGTTACCGACTGGAACATGCCTGGCATGCAAGGTATTGACCTGCTTAAAGCCATCCGTGTCGATGAGAAGCTCAAGCATCTGCCGGTACTGATGGTAACTGCTGAAGCCAAACGTGAGCAGATCATTGAAGCCGCCCAAGCTGGCGTCAACGGTTACATCGTCAAGCCCTTCACCGCAGCAACGCTCAAAGAAAAACTCGACAAAATTTTCGAACGAATTGGCTAAGGAGCTGCAGGGATGATGGCCAAAACGAGAGCAATGATTTCGCTCGACCAGGCAAGGATGCTTGTTGCTCATCTGGAGCAAGGCGAATTTGAGCTGGCCGATGAACTGCTTGCCGAAGTATGTGCCCCCAACGCAGCCGATCTGTTTGAAAAAGTAGGTCAGCTGACCCGACAACTGCATGATTCACTTCAAGAATTTCGCCTTGATCCCCGTATTCCCGATTTGGCTACTCATGATATTCCCGATGCTCGGGAGCGCTTGAGCTACGTTATCGATATGACCGACAAAGCGGCCAATCGCACAATGGATGCGGTGGAAGCCAGTTTGCCGATAGCGGATCGCCTGAATGACAATATCCAGCTGGTGATGCCGAACTGGAATGCCCTGATGTCTCGTGACATGAGCGTGGGGCAGTTCAAATCCTTATGTCACCAACTTGATGATTTTATTAAGGCTTCAGAGTCTGATGCCGATAAATTACGGCAACTGCTGACAGAAATCCTGATGGCACAAGATTTTCAGGATTTGACAGGTCAGATGATCCGCAAGGTCATCAAGCTTGTTCAGGAAGTTGAAACAAAATTAATAGAAATGCTGACCATGTTTGGTGAGGCTTCTGCTGAGCATTCAACTCGTAGTATTCCTGTCAACGGGATTGAAGCAGAGGGCCCTATCATGAACCCCGAGGCTCGTGCCGATGTGGTCAATGGTCAGGATGATGTGGACGATCTGCTGTCTAGCTTGGGATTCTAATGGAGTGACGCATGGCCTTCGAAGTTGATGAAGACATACTGCAAGACTTTCTGGTCGAAGCATCCGAAATATTGGAACAGTTGTCTGAACAACTGGTCGACTTGGAAAAGCGGCCCGATGACAAGAACCTGTTGAATGCCATCTTTCGCGGTTTCCATACCGTGAAAGGGGGGGCAGGTTTTCTGTCGCTCGGTGAACTGGTTGATGTATGCCACGGTGCGGAAAACGTGTTCGATATCTTGCGTAATGGCAAGCGAACCGTTACTGCGGAGCTGATGGATGTAATCCTGCAAGCGCTGGATGCCATTAATGTCATGTTCGCCCAGGTTCAAAATCGCGAAGCACCCAGCCCTGCGTCAGATGATTTGCTTCATGACCTCCATGAGTTGTGCAAGCCAGAAGGGGAAGAGCAACTGCGCACTGCTACCAGTGCGGCTGCGGCTGTAGAATCTGAACCTGCAGCACCGGTAGTTGTTGAAGAAGTCGCTCCAGAAGTTGTTGAACCCGCAGCCATCAACAGCGAGCCTGCTCCTGTCAATGGCGGCGGCTCGATCGATGAAATTTCTGCAGACGAATTTGAACGTCTGCTGGACGAGCTCCACGGCGTGGGTGGGGCTCCGACCAAGACGGCTGCAGCAGCCCCGATAGCGGGTGGCTCTGGCGATATCACCGATGATGAGTTTGAGGCCTTGCTGGACCAGCTTCATGGCCAGGGACAGCACATGGGGGCGCCAGAGGTGAATCCTCTGAAGTCGGTACAAAAAGAGGTGGACGAGCTTATCGATGATGATGAGTTTGAACGCCTGCTTGATGAATTGCATGGTCGTGGTCAAGGGCCTCAGAGTACTATGGCACCTGCCGCACCTGCCGCACCTGCCGCACCTGCCGCACCTGCCGCACCTGCTGCACCTGCTGCACCTGCTGCGGTGACTCCGCCCAAACCGGCCACTCCTGTTGCCAAACCAGCACCGGCAGCCCCCGCAAAACCCGCTGAAGCAGCCAAGGCACCAGCGCCTGCCGCCAAGGCTGCGCCTGCGCCAGCAGAAAATAGTGCCGTGCAAAGCGATACGACGGTGCGGGTGGATACCAAGACCCTCGATGTCATCATGAACATGGTAGGTGAGTTGGTACTGGTTCGTAACCGGCTGGTGAGCTTGGGTATTGCCAGTAATGATGAAGAGATGTCAAAGGCGGTTGCCAATCTGGATGTGGTAACGGCTGACCTGCAAGGTGCGGTGATGAAAACCCGCATGCAGCCAATCAAGAAGGTATTTGGTCGTTTCCCGCGCGTGGTACGTGATCTGGCCAGAACCCTCAAGAAAGAGATTGAGCTGGTGATGGTGGGCGAAGAGACAGATCTGGATAAAAACCTGGTAGAGGCGCTCGCCGATCCTCTGGTTCACCTCGTTCGCAACTCCTGCGATCACGGGGTCGAAATGCCGGATGTGCGGGAGAAAGCGGGCAAGCCGCGGCAAGGGACTATTACCCTTAGCGCCTCCCAACAAGGTGACCATATTCTGCTTTGCATCGAGGATGATGGGGCAGGGATGGATCCTGAGAAACTCAAGTCCATCGCAATCAGTCGCGGTGTTCTGGATGCAGATACTGCCGCTCGCATGAGCGACAACGATGCCTATAACCTGATTTTTGCTCCGGGCTTTTCAACCAAGGCCGAGATCTCCGATATCTCTGGCCGTGGTGTCGGAATGGATGTGGTTAAAACCAGCATTGTCAGCCTCAATGGGTCGGTGCACATCGATTCCACTTGGGGGAAAGGTACCCGTCTCGAAATCAAGGTTCCGTTGACGCTAGCCATTCTGCCGACGCTGATGGTGGAAGTGGGTGAGCAGACCTTCGCACTTCCCCTTGGTTGTGTGAACGAGATTTTCCATCTGGATCTGAAAAAGGCCAACATGGTTGATGGCCAGCTCACCATCATTGTGCGCGAGAAGGCGATACCGCTCTTCTATCTGCATAAATGGTTGATTCGTGGCGCCAACAAGCGTTCACGTCAGGATACCGGACATGTGGTGATCGTGCAGATTGGCACTCAGCAAATCGGGTTTGTGGTAGACAGTCTGATTGGTCAGGAAGAGGTGGTGATCAAGCCACTCGATAACCTGCTGCAAGGCACCCCTGGCATGGCCGGGGCGACCATTACCAGTGATGGTGGAATTGCTCTTATTTTGGATGTGCCGAGTCTGCTCAAAGCATATGCGCGTAGACATTAATAGCTCAGGCCCAAGGAGTTAGAAAAACAACAATGGCAGTCAAGGTATTAGTTGTCGACGATTCGAGCTTCTTTCGCCGTCGGGTGAGCGAGATCATCAATCAGGATCCCATGCTGACGGTGATTGATACGGCCCAGAATGGACGTGAAGCGGTGGACAAGGCGATGTCGCTGCGCCCTGATGTGATCACCATGGACATCGAAATGCCCGTGATGGATGGCATAAGTGCGGTGCGGGAGATCATGGCCAAGTGCCCAACCCCCATTCTGATGTTCTCCTCCCTGACCCATGAAGGGGCCAAGGCTACGCTGGATGCGCTGGACGCCGGTGCCCTGGACTTCTTGCCCAAGAAGTTTGAGGACATTGCCAGAGACAAAGATGAAGCGGTCAGACTGTTGCAACAGCGGGTGAAGGAGATCTCCCGCAAGCGCTTCCTGATGACATCCGCTGCTCGTCCCAAAGCACCTGAACCGGTTGCTCGTGTTCCTCTGGGCAGCACAGCGCCCAGATCTTCAGATCGTCAGCCTGACCTGCAACGCACTGTGCCAAGTGCCTCATTCAAGCGCAGTGGCAAGAGTTATCAGTTGGTGGCGATCGGTACTTCTACCGGTGGACCTGTTGCTTTGCAAAATGTGCTGACCAAGTTGCCGGGGGATTTTCCCCATCCCATCCTGCTTATCCAGCATATGCCAGCCACTTTTACCGCCGCGTTTGCTGCCCGTCTCAACGGGTTATGTCAGATTGGCGTCAAGGAAGCGGAAGATGGCGATGTGCTTAAACCTGGGCATGCCTACCTTGCTCCCGGTGGTAAGCAGATGCTGTTGGAAGGTCGTGGTGCAGGGGCCCGCATTCGCATCGTGGATGGCAACGACAAGGTCAATTACAAGCCTTGTGTGGACATCACCTTTGCCTCTGCGGCCAAAACCTATGCCGACAAGGTATTGGCGATTGTGCTGACCGGTATGGGGGCTGATGGCCGTGATGGTGCCAGACTGCTGAAAGAGCAGGGATCAACCATCTGGGCTCAGGATGAGGCTTCCTGCGTGGTATATGGTATGCCCCAAGCAGTAGCCAAAGCGGGGATTGCCAGCGAATCACTCCCTCTGGACAAGGTGGCCCAGCGTATTCTGGTTGAGTTGGGGCGCTAATCATGGGCTTGCTAGGTCTGCTCCTGGCATTGGGGGCTATTGCCATTGCCCAACTGTGGCATGGCGGCTCCCTGTTGACGCTGGTGGACGGCCCCGCTTTTTTGATCGTACTGGGTGGTACCGTTGGTGCCGTCACGTTGCAGACCCCAGCCAAGTACATCTTGCTGGCGTTGCGCCAGCTGTTATGGATTTTTACCCCTCCCCGCCAAGATCTCGCGACCCAGGCCGAACGGCTGCAGTCATGGGCCGTCTTTGCGCGCCAGCAAGGGCTGCTGGCCCTTGAAAATCAGGCCGAGCAGGAGGAAGACAACTTTACCCGTCAAGGGCTTGGCATGATTGTCGATGGGGTATCCACAGAGGATATCCGTATGCTGCTGGAAGCGGACATCGATATCGAGCAGGAGCGCAATGAACATGCCGCCAGAGTATTTGAAGCCATGGGGGGGTACAGTCCGACCATCGGGATCATCGGTGCCGTGCTGGGCCTGATCCAGGCCATGTTTCATCTCGAAGACCCGTCAGCGCTGGGGGCGGGTATCGCAGTGGCATTTGTGGCAACCATCTATGGAGTGGGGTTTGCCAACCTCATCTACCTGCCTATCGCCAACCGGCTACGCGCATTTCACTATCACTATGCACTCTTTCAGGAGATGACCCTGGAGGGGCTGCTGGCTATCGCCCATGGTGAAAACGGCTTGCAGGTTGAACGCCGGCTCAGGGCCTATTTGAAAGGAGAGTAGCCATGCGCAAGCGCTATCGGTTGCACTTGCAGGGTCGCGAGCATCTTGACCGCTGGCTGGTCTCCTATGCCGATTATATGACGCTGATCTTTGCTTTGTTCGTGGTACTTTACTCTGTTGCGCTGGTGAACAAGGACAAGTATCGCGCGGTGATTGATGGTATGAGCCAGGCGTTCAGTGTCATGCAGTATGGCGGCAATGGCTTGCTTGAAGGGCAGGGTAATTCCCTGCTGGATAACCCGGTATCTGCCTCTCCATCGTTGCTGGAAAGCCCAGCATCCCCCTCTCCTTCACTTGCTCCCATTTCTGGTGTGCCAGTGCTGCAAGATGGCGCGACACTTGCAAAACTCGATATGCAGTTGCAACAGAGCATGGGCTCGCTGGTGGATGCCGGTATCGTCAAACTGACGCAAGATGAGAACTGGCTGACGGTTGAACTCAGTTCCGGCTTGTTGTTTGGTAGCGGCAGTGCCTTTTTGGGACCAAACGCTGCACCGGTCATTAATACTCTTTCAAGTATTCTCAAACCGGTCGATAACTATGTAAGGGTTCGGGGTTATACCGATAACCAACAGATAAATAATGAAATTTATCGTTCTAACTGGGCGCTTTCTGCTGCTCGGGCCGAAGCGGTACTCAATGGTTTGATTGCAGATGGGATCGCCCCCCAGCGTCTGGCGTTCGAGGCATATGGCGAGTTTTCCCCCTTTGCTGACAACGGCAGCGAGCAGGGCAGACTGCAGAATCGCAAGGTTGTGGTCGCTATCTCCAAGTTTGCCTGGGTGCCGCCAGCACCTGTGGTTGCAACGCCTACGGTAGTTGCCGAACCGGTTCCTGCTGTACAACAGGCGGTGGATGCAGGAGAGATAAAGGTGATCACCTTGCCCGGTGGTGGCATACGCATAACAACAAGGCAGGATTGATACAGTGATTGTTTGGACGGTTGCCAATCAGAAAGGTGGAGTGGGTAAAACCACCACAGTGGTCTCGCTTGCGGGGATCCTGGCCCAGCGTGGCCAGCGGGTGCTGTTGATTGATACCGACCCCCATGCTTCGCTGACTGCATATCTTGATTTTGATTCAGATCGCCTGGATGGAACCCTCTATGAGTTGTTTCAAGCTGTCAAACCGACAGCTGAGCTTGTCAATAAACTGACGCTCAAGACCAAGTTCGAAAATATCAACTTGCTGCCAGCATCTATTACCTTGGCGACCCTTGATCGGGTGATGGGCAATCGTGAGGGGATGGGACTGGTACTGAAGCGGGCACTGCTGCGCATTCAGGATCAATATGATTACGTGCTGATCGATTGCCCGCCAGTACTGGGGGTGATGATGGTCAACGCGCTGGCTGCCTGCGATCGCATTCTGGTGCCTGTCCAGACAGAATTTCTGGCCCTCAAGGGGTTGGAACGGATGATGAAAACATTCGAGATCATGCAGCGTTCCAAGCGTGACAAGTTCCGTTATACCGTGATCCCGACCATGTTCGACAAGCGCACCCGTGCCTCTCTGATGACCTTGAAGTCGATCAAGGATCAATATGGAGATTCAGTGTGGAATGCGGTGATCCCTATTGATACCAAGTTTCGGGATGCCAGCTTGCTGCATATCCCCCCGTCTATCTATTCTCCCGGGAGTCGTGGAACCTATGCATATGAAACGCTGCTCAACCATCTTGATGCCCTTGAGCGGCAACGGGTTCATGAGGTGACGGCATGAGAGATACCATTCAAGTTCGGGCGATGGATGACTATTTCCATTCCCTGCTGCTCGATGAGCCACTGGTGCTGGATGAGGTGGAAGAGGCTCAATCAGCCCCTGTTTTACAGTTGCAACGTCAGCCCCAAAGCGTCCCCGAGGTAGTCGCCGCACCTTACCTCGAAAGCGATCCACGGCTTGCCCAGCTCGGTGAGCTGTTGGCTCAGGTAGGACAAGTCCAGTTTGAGAATGACGCCTTCACCCAGGAGATAACACTCACCGCACCGCTGGAGATTGTGGCGGAGGAGTCACTGTTGCCGGTGGAGCCTGAGTGGCCTGCGGAGGTGCTGCTCCCCGAGGTTGCGGAGCCCCATACTACTATCCTGACCGAGACAGCGCTGGAGGTTGCTCCGGTAGAGGCCAGTGAACCGGTTGCCTGGGAAAATATCGATACCGGTAAAGAGTTTCAGGCCCTTTTCTTTGAAGTCGCGGGCGTGACGTTTGCGGTGCCGTTGACCGAGCTGGGTGGTATTCATCAGCTGGGCGAGATCACCTCCCTGTTTGGCCAGCCTGGCTGGTACAAGGGGATCATGACCTCTCGCGAGCAGAAGATGAATGTGGTCGATACTGCCCAGTGGGTCATGCCGGGTCAGCATCTCGAGATGGATGATTACAAGTATCTGATTATGCTTGGTGAATCGCCGTGGGGACTAGCCTGCCACCATCTCAAAGGGACTGAATTGTTACACCGTGACCAGGTGAAATGGCGCCATCAGGAGGGCAAGCGCCCCTGGTTGGCGGGCATGGTTAAAGAAAAAATGTGTGCCCTGTTACACGTCCGCGAATTGCTCCTGTTGCTGGAGCGTGGGGTTAACATAGAAGGTCGCTGATAACTTCTGCAATCGAGCTGTTTTATTGCTAGTTTTAGCAGTAGACGTTTTCATAAAAGGAATAAAAACATGACAGAAAAGCGCAATATTGCACAGAATCTGGCCGAAGATGAAGTGCTGCAATGGGTAACCTTCCAACTGGAAAACGAAACCTACGGCATCAATGTGATGCAGGTTCAGGAGGTGTTGCGCTACACCGAAATTGCACCGGTGCCGGGTGCGCCTGAGTACGTACTGGGGATCATCAACCTGCGTGGCAATGTGGTGACTGTCATCGATACCCGTTCCCGCTTCGGTTTGCCTTCCGGTGATGTGAGTGAAAACTCCCGGATCGTGATCATCGAGGCCGAGAAGCAAGTGATCGGCATCATGGTCGACAGCGTGGCGGAAGTGGTTTATCTGCGTTCTTCCGAAATCGATGCGGCACCTGCGGTCGGTACTGAAGAGAGCGCCAAGTTTATTCAGGGGGTGAGCAACCGCGATGGGCAACTGCTGATCCTGGTTGACTTGAACAAGCTGCTCTCCGATGAAGAGTGGGAAGATATCGGTTCCCTCTGATAAGTAAGGTGATGTTTTGATAATCGAGATGGTTGCCTTGGGGATGTCCCTGATTGCCTTGGCGTTTGCCTCTTATATCTGGTTCAAGAGCAAGCGCAGCAAGCAGGAGTCCGAGGCCAGTGTGGCAACGCTGCAAGGTCAGTTGGAAAGCTTGCGCAAGCAGATGATGGAGCTCCATACCGGTGCCATTGGCATGGGGCAGCGTCTGCAGTCGGTGGAAGGGGCGATGCAGCAGGTCAATGAGCGCCAGCAAGAGCTGACCATGCAGGATCCCGAACGCAGGCTCTACAGCCGAGCGGCCAAGATGGTCGAACTGGGCGCCGATCTTGATGAAGTCATGAGTGAGTGCGAGTTGCCAAAGGCAGAGGCTGAGCTCTTGATATCGTTGCGAAAAGGTCGCTCTTGATGATTCAGGAAGGCAATTGCCTTCCTGAATTTTATGGCGTGCAGCCGCTTGTCCCCCAGCTGCGTTGAGCGAGTAGTTTCTACCGTATTTTCTTTGTGATCCCGGTCGCCAGTCAGTTCAATTGTTGCATCTTTGAAAAGACGTATTCCAATACTGTGTTAAGATGCAGACCGCTTCATTTTCTCTGAAAAAATCCCCATGCTGCTTCAAGTTAACAATCTGAGCTGCGTGCGCGAAGATCGCACTCTGTTTGAACACCTCTCTTTCTCTGTTGCGCCCGGCGATCTGGTGCAAATTGAAGGGCCCAACGGGGTTGGCAAAACCAGCTTGTTGCGGTTGTTGACCGGGCTGTCGCAGCCGTTTGCCGGTGAGGTGTGCTGGAATGGGGAAAATATTCGTCGCTGTCGTGATGAGTATCATGCCAATCTGCTCTATCTCGGCCATCAGCCGGGTGTCAAAGCGGCGCTGACCCCTTTTGAAAACCTTAAGTTCTACCAGCAGTTACATCACCCGCAGCAAACAGAGACTGACTTGTGGCAGATATTGGCCAGGGTAGGGCTGGCCGGATTTGAAGAGAACCCGACCGGGCAACTCTCTGCCGGTCAGCAACGCCGGGTGGCTCTGGCCAGACTCTGGCTGTCACAGAAACCGGCACTCTGGATCCTCGATGAGCCCTTTACCGCCATCGACAAACAAGGGGTCAAGGTGCTCGAGCAGCTTTTTCTGGCCCACGCCGAGCGGGGCGGCATGGTGATCCTCACCACCCATCAGGATCTGACCCTGATGCAGGGACGGCTGAAGACTCTCTCGTTGACCCCCTTCGCCTCGACATTGCAGGAGTAACGCCATGTTGCGCGCTGTTATGCACCTTATTCACCGTGAACTGCTGATGGCTCTGCGCCAGCGTTCCGATATTCTCAATCCGCTCTGGTTTTTCCTCATCGTCATCACCCTGTTTCCGTTAGGGATTGGCCCGGAGCCCAAACTGCTGGCCCGTATTGCCCCGGGGATCATCTGGGTAGCGGCGCTATTGGCGGCCATGCTGTCGCTGGAGCGACTGTTTCGCGACGACTTTGCCGATGGCGCGCTGGAGCAGATGATGCTGATGCCGCACCCGCTGGGCTTGCTGGCGCTGGCGAAAGTGGTCGCTCACTGGCTGCTGACCGGATTGCCGCTGCTGCTGATCTCTCCCTTGCTGGCGATTTTGCTGTCGCTGGATATGAACACTTATCTGGCTGTCGTCGCGACGCTGGCACTGGGCACTCCTGTATTGAGTCTGCTCGGCGCGGTCGGGGTTGCGTTGACGGTGGGATTGCGCAAAGGCGGGGTTCTGCTCAGTCTGCTGATCCTGCCGCTCTATATTCCGGTACTGATTTTTGCCACCTCAGCCATCGATGCCGCGGGGATGAGCTTGCCCTATGGCGGGCAGCTTGCCATTCTGGCCGCCATGCTGGTGGGGGCTTTGACACTGACGCCGCTGGCTGTGTCGGCGGCGTTGCGGGTCAGCCTCAACTGATGGCCGTGAGCTGAACCGGATTTGGCTCCGAACGGAGTCTTTTTGCAAAAAATAATGTTGCGATGGATCAAGGAGAGTGCCGCTTATTGCTTTCGGGGTATTTGATGCTGCCCTGCGGTCGGTATGGTAGGCCTCGCCAAACGATTAATAACAAAAAGGTTTTGTGAGCTATGTGGAAATGGTTGCACCCTTATGCCAAACCGGAGCGTGCCTATCAGCTGGCAGGCACGCTGTTGCCCTGGTTTGCGGTGATTAGTCTGCTCTCGTTTGTGATCGGTACTGTCTGGGGCCTCGCGTTTGCTCCGGCAGATTACCAGCAGGGAGATTCGTTCCGGATCATCTATATCCACGTGCCTTCCGCCATTCTCTCCATGGGGGCCTACTCCACCATGGCGGTAGCCGCCTTTATCGGCCTGGTGTGGCAATTGCGGATGGCGGACATGACGGTTGCAGCCATTGCGCCGGTCGGCGCCGTATTTACCTTTATTGCCCTCTTTACCGGTGCCGCCTGGGGCAAGCCGATGTGGGGAACCTGGTGGGTGTGGGATGCGCGACTAACCTCTGAACTGATCCTGCTGTTTCTCTACCTCGGCGTGATAGCCCTCTACAACGCCTTCAGTGACAAGGTGGTCGCTGGCCGTGCCGCCGGCATTCTTGCACTGGTCGGGGTGATCAACCTGCCCATCATTCACTACTCGGTGGAGTGGTGGAACACCCTGCATCAGGGGGCCACCATCACCAAATTTGACAAACCCTCCATTTCACCCGAGATGCTCTGGCCGCTGCTGATCATGATCCTGGCATTTGCCTCGTTTCTCGGTGCCCTGACCCTGATGCGTTTTCGCAATGAACTCCTGATGCGGGAGTGGCATCGCCCCTGGGTCAAAGAGATTGCAGAGCAGGAGAAGTAAGCATGCACTTTGCCTCTTTCAGTGATTTTATGGCGATGGGCGGTTACGCCTTCTATGTCTGGCTCTCTTTTGGCCTGACGTTGGTGTGTCTGGTCGGCATCATCATTTCTAGCCGCATGAAAACCCGCAGCCTGCTCGGTGAGTTGCGCAGCAAGCAGGCGCGTGAGGCCCGTCGCAAGGCGGCCCAGCAGATGGAGAACACCCTATGAATCCGAGACGCAAAAAACGCCTCACCATCATTCTCGCCATTACCCTGGGTCTGGCGACAGTCAGCGGGCTGGTGCTCTACGCCCTCAGTCAGAATATCGACCTCTTCTACACCCCGAGCGAGCTGGTGGAGGGGAAGGGGCCGGACAAGATCAAGCCGGAAGAGGGACAGCGCCTGCGCATCGGTGGATTGGTCGTACCGGGATCGGTACAGCGGGATCCCCAGAGCCTCAAGGTTGCCTTCAAGCTGGTGGATAACGGCGGTCATCTGGTGAAGGTCGAGTTTGACGGCATCCTGCCGGATCTCTTCCGTGAAGGGCAGGGGATTGTTGCCCAGGGCACCCTCAAGGATGCCACGACCGTAGAGGCGTTCGAGGTGTTGGCCAAGCACGATGAGAACTACATGCCGCCGGAAGTGGCCGATGCCACCAACGGCATGCACTTCAAGCCGGAGTATACCGAGGCGCAGTTGAAGGGAGCCAAGCAGTGATCCCTCTGGTTTTTGCCTTTTCCGCTTTGCCTGCCGTGCGTGGTGCGGCTGTTGTCACCGTTCAATTGAAAGGAATGCCTTCATGATCCCGGAATTAGGTCAGTTTGCGCTGATCCTGGCCTTTGCCACCGCCCTGCTGCTGGGCAGCTACCCGCTGCTAGGCGCCAGTTGGGGGCGTCTTGGCATGATGTCGGCGGCCCGTCCGCTCGCCTATGCCCAGTTCTTGCTGCTGCTGCTGTCGTTTCTCTGCCTGACCTGGGCCTTTATCGATAACGACTTCACCGTGCAGTATGTGGCCACTAACTCCAACAGCCTGCTGCCGCTCGCCTATCGCATCTCGGCGGTGTGGGGGGCCCACGAAGGTTCCCTGCTGCTGTGGGTTCTGACTCTGGGTGGCTGGACTGCGGCGGTGGCCATGTTCAGTCGCCGTCTGCCGCTCGATGCTGTCGCGCGGGTACTCGGTGTGCTGGGGCTGATCTCGGTCGGCTTCACTGCATTCGTGCTGTTCACCTCCGATCCCTTCACCCGCACCTTGCCCTATTTCCCGGTAGATGGTCGTGACCTCAATCCGCTGCTGCAGGATCCGGGTCTTATCTTCCATCCGCCGATGCTCTACATGGGTTATGTGGGCTTCTCGGTGGCGTTTGCCTTTGCCATTGCTTCGCTGATGACCGGCCGTCTCGATGCGACCTGGGCTCGCTGGTCGCGCCCCTGGACCATGGCGGCCTGGGTATTCCTGACCCTGGGCATAGTGCTCGGCTCCTGGTGGGCCTACTACGAGCTTGGTTGGGGCGGCTGGTGGTTCTGGGATCCGGTAGAAAACGCCTCGTTTATGCCTTGGCTCGCGGGCACCGCTCTGCTGCACTCGCTGGCGGTGAGCGAGAAGCGCGCCACCTTCAAGGCGTGGACCGTGCTGCTGGCCCTCTCCGCCTTCTCGCTGAGCCTGCTGGGTACCTTCCTGGTGCGCTCCGGCGTGCTGGTCTCGGTGCATGCGTTTGCCTCCGATCCGACCCGCGGTCTGTTTATTCTCGGCTTCCTGCTGGCAGTGATCGGCTCATCCTTGCTGCTGTTTGCCTTTAAAGGCTCGCAGGTGAAGAGCCACGGCAAACACGAGCTGTGGAGCCGCGAGACCCTGCTGCTTTGCAACAACATCATGCTGGTTGCAGGTCTGCTGACCGTTCTGCTCGGTACCTTGCTGCCGCTGGTGCACAAGGAGCTGGGGCTGGGGAGCATTTCCATCGGTACTCCCTTCTTCAACCACATCTACAGCTGGCTGATCATCCCGTTTGCCCTGCTGCTGGGGGTTGGCCCGCTGTTTCGCTGGCGTCGTCAGGAGCTGGGGGAACTCAAAAACAAGGTGGTTGTGGCACTGGTGCTGAGTCTGGCCGCAGCCTTGCTGTTGCCGCTGCTCTTTGCCGAAACCTTCAAGCCGTGGGCGGCGGTAGGGATTGGTCTGGGGGCCTGGATCATCGTCACCAGCGTGCAGGAGACCTGGGCGCGAGCGACCCACAAGCACAGCTTTGCAGTCGGTGTGCGCAAGCTTGGCAACAGCCACTGGGCGATGATCCTCGGCCATGTGGGGCTGGCAGTCAGCATCATAGGTATCGCCTGCACCCAGAATTACAGCATCGAGAAGGATCTGCGAATGCAGGCGGGTGATCGGGTGCACTTTGCCGATTACGAATTCGTCTTTGCCGGGATCAAGGAGAAGAACGGCCCCAACTACGATGGCTTCAAGGGCGTGCTGGAAGTGCACAAGAATGGCAAGCAGGTCGCCCTGCTCAAGCCCGAGAAGCGGATGTACAAGGTGACCCGGATGCCGATGACCGAAGCGGCCATCGATGCCGGTATCACCCGTGATCTCTATGCGGCGCTGGGGGAACAGCTCGACAACGGAGCCTGGGCGGTGCGGATCTACTACAAGCCGTTCGTGCGCTGGATCTGGTTTGGCGGCGTCTTTATGGCCATCGGTGGCGTGCTGGCGATGCTGGACAAGCGTTACCGTTTCGGCCGTCGTGAGGAGGAGGCCAAGGCATGAACAAAAAGACCTGGTTGTTTTTAATCCCCTTTATCGTCTTTTTGCTGGGGGCGGTGTTCCTGTTCAAAGGGCTCTACTCCGATCCCACCAAGCTTGAGTCCGTGATGGTGGGCAAAGAGGTGCCGATGTTCACCCTGCAGGACATTTACGATCTGAACAAGCAGCACGATCGCAGTATCCTGACCGGTCGCCCCATGCTGCTCAACGTCTGGGCTACCTGGTGCCCGACCTGCTACGGCGAGCACACCTACCTCAAACAGCTGGCGGGGCAGGGTATTCCCATCATCGGCATGAACTACAAGGATGAGCGCGACAAGGCGATCAAATGGCTGGCTGAGCTGGGCAACCCCTATCAGGTCAACCTCTATGATCCGGACGGCATGCTGGGGCTGGATCTCGGGGTATATGGCGCGCCGGAGACCTTCTTTATCGACAGCAAGGGGATCATCCGGTATCGCCACGTGGGGGATATCAACCCCGAGAACTGGGCGTTGACCCTCAAACCCATCTTTGATGCCATGAAGTGAGGGGAGTCCTGATGAGAGTATTTATTGCCGCCCTGCTGCTGTTGCTGGGATGGGTGGTGCAAGCGCCCGCCATGGCCGCTATCGATGTCTACACCTTCGACAACGACAATCAGGAGCAGGTCTTCCGTGAACTGACCAAGGAGCTGCGTTGCCCCAAGTGTCAGAACCAGGATATCGCCGACTCCAATGCTGGGCTGGCCAAGGACTTGCGCGACAAGACCTACCAGATGGTGCGCGAGGGCAAGGATAAAGAGGAGATAGTGGATTACATGGTGGCCCGCTACGGCAACTTTATCCTCTATAACCCGCCCCTGATGGCCTCCACCCTGATCCTCTGGCTCGGCCCGCTGCTGGTGATCCTGATCGGTGGCGCCGTGGTCGTGGTGCGCAGCCGCCGGCCCCCTGCGGTGAAAATACAACTGGATAACGCCCTGAGCGAGGAGGAGCAGCGCCGACTGGCCGAGCTGCTGAAAGAGGAAGAGAAACAATGACCGCTTTTTGGATAGTGATTGCGGGCTTGCTGGTGCTGGTGAGTCTGGCGCTCGTCGTGCCGCTGTGGCGTGGTGAAGGCAAACAGAGCATCAGTCGCTCGGCGCTCAACAAACAGCTCTATCGCCAGCGGCTGCTGGAGATTGGCGAAGAGCGCGAGCAGGGTGTCCTGGCTGAGGAGTCCGACTCGCTGGTCGAGCTGCAACGAAGTCTCTTGGATGATATCCCTGATGTGGAGCAGACTGCCCGCAGTGGCAAGAGTTTGATCTGGATCCCGGGTGTACTGGTGCTGTTGGTGGTGAGTCTGGGGCTCTACTACAAGTTGGGCTCCTGGCAAGAGGTGAGTCGCTGGCAAGATGCCAGCAGCCGTCTTGGCGAGCTGAGCAACCGCATTTTGGTGGAGCGGGATGCCCAGGTGACCGAGCAGGATCTGCTGGATTTCACGCTGGCACTGCGTACCCGCCTCAAGGATGAACCGAACGACTACCGCGGCTGGCTGCTGCTGGGACGCTTGGCGCTGGATGGCAATGATCCCGAGATGGCCAGCGAGGCGCTGGAGCGGGCCTACACGCTGGCTCCCCAGAAGTCGCTGGTGGCGGTGCCCTATGCGCAGGCGCTGATGATGACGGGGGATGAGGCGCAAGCGGATGCCCTGTTGCAGGCTGCTATCGCGCAGGATCCGGACAATATCGAGGCGCGTTCCGTCTATGCCTTTATGGCGCTGCAAAAAGAGGACTTCCAGACCGCGCTGGCTCGCTGGCAGGCTATGTTGCCACTGATGGAGAAAGGCACTCCCCGTTACGTGATGGTCGAGCGCTCCATGGAGTATGCCCGCGCGCAGCTCAAGCAGCGCGGCATCGAGGTGACGAATTCAGGCGCAGCCAAAGCAGGCGCAGTTGAGGGACAACCGCTGGCGGTGAAGGAGGGGGAATTCCCCATCCACGTTACGTTGGCGGCGGGCATTCAGATGCCGGAAGATGCCCATCTCTTCGTCTTTGCCGTGGTGCCCAACGGGCCGCCTATGCCCATCGCCGTGAAGCGTATCGCAGGGCCAACCTTGCCTGTTACCCTGTCACTCGGGGATGGCGATGCCATGATGGAAGGTAGCAAACTGGCGGCCTATCCGGAGCTGCAGTTCAAGGCACGTCTCTCGCGCGGTGGCAATGTGATGAACAAGGAAGGAGCCTTCGAAGGGGTATCCGTGCCGGTCAAGACGGCCGAGATCCCTGCTGCTCCGATTGACATCCGCATCGATCACGCCCTCTAATATGCCTTTGGATAACCCGGCTCCTGGATAGGAGCCGGGTTATCTATACTTCTGATAAATCAAAATAAAACGTCAGGACAATCATATGTATCTTCGTTCAGGGGCCATACTGGCAGCCCTCTTGCTGGCTGGCTGTGCCGGTGGCCCACCCAAGCCTGGCCCAGAGAGTCTGGATCTCAATCCCGGCATGAATAATCCGGGTGCCACCAGTACGGCGGCCGATCCCCGCGATCCCTTCCTGGGGGCCAACCGGGCCATGTGGGCGGTCAACTATGATGTGCTGGAGCCCTATGTGGCACGTCCAGTGGTACATGCCTATGCCCGCTACATTCCGGTAGGGGTGAAGGATGGCATTGCCAACTTTGTTGCCAACTTTGATGAGCCAAGCAGCATGGTGAACCATCTGATCACCGGTGATTTGAAGGGGGCGGGCACCAACCTGGGGCGCTTTACCCTCAACACCACGGTCGGTCTGCTGGGTATCTTCGATGTGGCCAAACATGCCGGCCTCGAGCGTAACAAGCTGGAAATGGACACAGTGCTGGGCAGGGCCGACATCGGTAATGGTGCCTACATCATGGTGCCTGTCTACGGCCCGACTACCACCCGGGAGCTGGTTGGCGATGCGATTGACAGCTTCTACTTCCCCTATGCCCTGTTAACCTTCCCGATGAAGGTTGCACACTGGGCACTGGATGGCTTGGGCACACGTGCCAAGCTGATCGATCAGGAGCGGATCATCGACAACTCCCTCGATCCTTATGCGCTGACCAAGGACTTCTACCTGCAATATAACCAGGGCAAGGTGACGGGCAAGCAGACCGAGCTGAAAGCGTCTCAGCAAGAGCAGGCTGACGATGCCAATCTGGATGAATACATGGACGAGCTGGACCAGTAAGCGGGTCATCTCGATATGTAAAAGGCGCCTGCGGGCGCCTTATTCATTTTCGCAGCCATATCGAGATAAAAAAACGCCCCGCAGTGCGGGGCGTTTTGGCAAGCGAGGCTGTTTAGGCAGCCAGATTCTTGGCCACGAATTCCCAGTTAACCAGAGCCCAGAAGGTTTCCATGTACTTCGGACGCAGGTTGCGGAAGTCGATGTAGTAGGCGTGCTCCCACAGGTCAACGGTCAGCAGCGGGGTGGTACCGGCTTCAGTCAGCGGGCAGCCAGCGTTGGAGGTGTTGACGATAGCCAGAGAGCCGTCAGCTTTCTTCACCAGCCAAGTCCAGCTGGAACCGAAGTTGCCGATGGCTGATTTGGTGAAGGCATCTTTGAACTCGGCGAAGGAGCCGAATGCCTTGTTGATGGCATCAGCCAGGGCGCCAGTCGGCTCGCCACCACCATTCGGGGAGAGGCAGTGCCAGTAGAAGGTGTGGTTCCAGATCTGGGCGGCGTTGTTGAAGATGCCGCCGTTGGAGGTCTTGATGATCTCTTCCAGAGACTTGCCTTCAAACTCGGTACCCGGCACCAGATTGTTCAGGTTGACCACGTAGGTGTTGTGGTGCTTGCCGTGGTGATATTCCAGAGTTTCCTGGGAGATGTGCGGTTCCAGAGCGTTGATTGCATAGGGCAGAGCGGGAAGTTCGAATGCCATTTTCTACTCTCCATTGGCTGGACCGTGCGAAGGCGACGGTTGCAAGACATTGCGTACTCTTTTCTATATGTGAAAAGAGTTGTTTTTAAAATGATGGGGCTGGGTAGCCCAAAGCCAAGGGATTGTAGCAGTATCAAAGATGGCCTAACAACTCTTGATTGGCGCCATGATCGCGATCAATCCTGTGTGGGTTCTTTGCACAATTCGAGCCGGGTCACCCCTTTGTCAGTTTGTGCTCGGGCAAGATTGCAGTAGAATGGCCGCCGAAATCGCTCTAGTGAGGCACCTATGGAAACTATTGAAAAGATCAAGCAGCAGCTGGCTGACAACCCCATCATCATCTACATGAAGGGCTCCCCCAAGCTACCCAGCTGTGGCTTCTCTGCCCAGGCCTCCCAGGCTCTGATGTCCTGCGGCGAGCCGTTTGCCTACGTTGATATCCTGCAAAATCCGGATATCCGCGCCGAATTGCCAAAATTCGCCAACTGGCCGACCTTCCCCCAACTGTGGGTTGAAGGTGAGCTGATCGGTGGCTGTGACATCATGATCGAGATGTTCCAGGCTGGCGAGTTGCAGGCTCTGATCAAAGAGACTGCTGCCAAGTACAAGCAGGATGACGCTGCTGCTGAATAAGCGGGTGTTCACATCGCTGAAAAGGGAGCCTTTATGGCTCCCTTTTTTATTTGCTGGCGACGCAAGCAGTAGACACTGTCACCCCCATCGGGAGTGTGTCAGCAAGCCAAAGCAAAGCGGCTGCCAATGGCAGCCGCTTTTTCTATCTGGTCATCGGGCAGATCAGGCGATCCGTTCGATACGAGCCATGTAGAAACCGTCGAAGCCAGTCTCGGACGGGCTCACGGTGTGATCGTCACGCAGACGGAAGTTTTCGTTGGCGGCGAGGAACTTGTCCACCTGCTGGCGGTTCTCCTCGGGCAGGATGGAGCAGGTTGCATAGACCAGCAGGCCGCCGACTTTCACCATCTGGCTGTAACGCTGCAGGATCTCTTCTTGCAGCGCGACCAGCACCGGCAGACGCTCGGCGGTATCACGCCACTTGGCATCCGGATTGCGCTTGAGTACGCCTAGACCGGAGCAGGGCACGTCCAGCAGTACGCGGTCGGCGCTCTCTTTGAGGCGCTTGACGGTCTTGCTGCTGGTGATGACCCGGGTCTCCACGTTGTGGGCACCGGCGCGACGAGCGCGTTGCTTGAGGTTCTCCAGCTTCCACTCTTCCACATCCATTGCCAGCAGACGGCCTTTGCCCTGCATCATGGCGGCGATATGCAGGGTCTTGCCACCGGCACCGGCGCAGGCGTCGATAACGCGCATGCCTGGGGCAACTTCCAGCGCAGCAGCAACCAGCTGGGAGCCTGCGTCCTGCTGTTCGAAGCAACCATCGGCAAAGGCCTTGGTACGGAACAGGGCGGCGTCAGAGGTGACCTGCAGGGCTGTCTCCACACCTTCAACCGGAATGGTGGTGACCTGCTCTTTGGCCAGAATGGCTTGCAGCTCATCACGGGTGCACTTGAGGGTGTTGACCCGCAGGTAGCGCTTGGGCATCCAGGCCAGGGCGGCACGCTCGGCAGGCCAGGCTTCACCCAGCTGCTCGCTACCCAGTTTCTCCAACCAGCTCGGGCAACCATCCATCAATACCGGGTTCTTCTTCGCCTCGGTCAGACGGCGGCGGAATGCTTCCTCATTAAAGCGATCCAGGGTCGGGTTGTTGGGCTGGGCAATTTTGTGGAAGGCGTGCCAGCTGTGCAGCAGTGGCCAGACATTCTTTTCGGCCTGACGCACCTGAATACCGGTGAGGAAACAATAGAGGCTGAGACGGCGCAGCAGGTCGCCGGTGACCAGGGCAATCCTTGCCTGTTCTTGCGGTTTGAGTTCGATGCCGGAGAAGTGACGGGCATAAGCGCGGTCGAGGGTGAGACCCTGACCGAGTACATCGTCAACAATGGCAACGACCAGATCCCCGAAACGGGGCAACAGTGGGGATTTGAGCATGAGATTAACCTTGGCCAGATAAAGATGAACCGCACCTTTGTGAAGAGGGGCAGTTCTAAAATTGACAAATCCGCGCAATGATAGGGGTTAGACGGGGTTGGCGCAACACTCCCACTCGGGAATGGTGGAAAGGGTTGCTTCAGCTTTGTATTGATGTGGCCGAATAAAAATAAAGTACAGGCCGCAATTCAGGCGATTGCATTAATACAAGGACTAAAAACAATGCATGTGACGAAATACTCTACGGTGGCCTTGCTGATGGCCAGCATGCTGGGCTCAGCCAGCCTGATGGCCAGCGAATGGGGCACGGTTGCCGCCAGAGCAACAGCAGATGAGGGCTATGAGGTGCGGGCCCATCAGTTCCGGGTCGCCAAGGTGCCGCTCGACTATTTTGCCGGACTGCAAGCCGGGGCGAGTGAGCTGACCCTGCCGCTACCCGATGGGGGGGAGGTCACCTTTGCTCTGGAAGCTTACGACGTGCTGCCCGCAGACCTTGCAGCCAAGTATCCTCAGATCCGTACCTTCAAGGGTTACAACCCGGCGCATCCGGTCGATACCGGGCGCTTCGATCTGGGGCCACAGGGTTTCCACGCCATGTTCAGCCATCAGGGCCAGATGGTGTTTGTCGATCCGCTGCGCAATGCCGAAGGGTATGCCGTCTATTACCAGAAGGATGCCCATAGTCGTCTGGAAGAGGATGCCGACAAGGTAATCGGGCCGGGTGTCAGCAAACTGGTGCGCAAAGTGCAGGTTGATGGCAATGTCCGCAAGCGTTACACCATCGCTATCTCGGCAGCCGGTGAGTACACCCGATATCACGGTGGCTCCACGGTGCTGGCCCTGGCGGCCATCACTACCCTGCTCAACCGGGTGAACGAAGTCTATCAGCGCGACGTGGGGGCCGAGTTCGTGCTGGCCAGTGGTAATGACAGTGTGATCTTTAGCGATCCTGCCAGTGATCCCTTTGATAACACCGATGCGGATGCGGATCGCAACGTCGATGTGCAGGCGCAGGCCTTTGCTGATGGGGATTTGGGGGCATTTGATATCGGCCATGTGCTCAACACCGGTGGCGGAGGCTTGGCGGGGTTGGGTGTGTTATGTGTTGATGCCATGCCGCCTTATTACGCCTACGGGGCCAAGTCGTCAGGTATGACGGGTTCGTCAGACCCCGTAGGGGATGCTTTCTTTATCGACTATGTGGCCCATGAGATTGGCCACCAATTCGGTGCCGATCACACCTTTAACGGTACAACGGGCAGTTGTGGTGGGGGCAACCGGGTTGCCGAGCAGGCGTTCGAGCCAGGTAGTGGCAGCTCCATCATGGCCTATGCCGGTATTTGTGGTGATGAGAATATCCAGACTCACAGCGACCCCTATTTTCATAGCAAGTCCATCGAGCAGATGCGTGCACACATGGCGACTCTATCGACTTGCGGAACCACACTCGTGTTGAGCAATAATGCCCCGCAGGCAGCAGCAGGGGGGGACTATGTGATCCCTGCCAATACGGCCTTTATGTTAAAAGGGGCTGGTGGAGATCTGGATAATGATTCTCTGCTCTACAACTGGGAGCAGATCGATCTGGGCACTGAATCGAGCAGTGCCGCCACCATGATTGACGATGGCTCCCGGCCGCTGTTTCGTTTTGTCTCTCCCACGGCATCGTCGGAGCGGATCCTGCCGAGTTTGCCATCCCTGCTCTCCGGCACGCTTGCCAAAGGAGAGGCCTGGCCGACTATCAACCGGGATCTCAATTTCAGACTGACGGTGCGTGATGGTCAGGGTGGCGTTGCCAGTGATGACATGAAAGTGCAAGTGATCAATACCGGTGCGGCATTTCGCATCACCAACCCGTTTTACGGGGTGACTCTCACTCCGGGGGCCAGTCAGGCAGTGGCATGGGATGTGGCGGGCACAACTGTGGCGCCGATCAGTTGCAGCAAGGTGGACATCTCGGTGACCCAGGATGAGGGCGTAAGCTGGACAATGCTCGCCGCCGGACAACCCAATAACGGCGCAGCAACGGTAACGTTGCCTGCCGATCTCACCAGCAGCGTCAGGCTGAAAGTGGCATGCAGCGACAATATCTTCTTTGCCATCAGTCCCCTCAAATTGCCTCTGGTGCAAGGTGGCTCGACTTCAGGTGGCGGCGGTGGTGGCGGGGCGCTCGGATTGTGGACGCTGGCTCTGGCGCTGCTCGGCTGGCAACGGAGGCGTACATGAAGGGAGTCCCTCTGTTGCTGCTTGTCATGCTCGGCGGTTGTCAGGCCGATGCCAGCACGCTGGAACAGGAGCTGAGTGCAAACCTCGCCAGGCAGGATTACCGCCTGATAGTGATAGCCGGGCGGGGAGAGTTCGCCCCCGGTATTGCAGCCGAGCAGCAGGCAGAGGCCAAGGCGCGCTGTGGCAAGCGTTATCTGGATGGATTGGGCGATGTGATAAGGCCCGGTCAGCAAGAGATACATGCCAAGTTGAGCGCTTACGCCAGCGAGTATAACCAGCGTATGGTGATTCATTGCCCAATAGCATCGGGCGCTGGCAAGCAGTAATACACCAACGAACCAATCCAAATGGAGGGGATATTCATCCCCCTATCTATCCGTGAAGGCGCCAATGGCGCCTTCACTTTTTTCCGTTGTTGAATGGGGCCAGTCTGTATTGCCTGAGATGGGGAGCGCGGGTGTAGCACGATTTTTCAGCGTGACAGAAGTTTTGTGCGAATTTTCTTTTCTGTCTGTCACGCAGATCGTCAATTGACGCTGCACCATACTTGTTGTCACCAAGGTAGGGCAAGGAGGCTCTATGAAGCATGGCATTGCGGTGATTATCACCAGTTTGTCTGTTCAGGTTGCAGCAGAACCACAGTGGACCTTCATGGATGAAAACTTGGAAAGGGGAGGGATCTATGATGTGCGAGCTGAAAAGGTCAGAGTGGTGGTTCCTGACAAGCCTTTTGAACCCGGGCATCTCGCCAGTGTATTGACCTTGCCATTGCCGGATGGCACTACGGTGCAGTTTGATGTTCATCCCAATGCCTTGCTCCCGGAGCCTTTGGCCCAGCGCTACCCTTCTATCCTTAACCATCCCCTCATATGAGCGAGGCGTGGCGCGGCTTCTGAGGTATGATCGCCATCCTTGACCAGCTAATACCCAACAGACTATCCCCATGTTTAACCACGAACTAATCCTCAACCACATCGACGATATATTTGGACAGGACATGCATGCTAAGCGTGTTCTTTCCCTCGCCAATGCTACCCTCGGGGTTATCGAGTCAGGTTCACTGGCCATCCACGCCATCGGTAGTGGCCTCTCCTTGGCC
>NZ_JBFODM010000035.1:0-65763 GCF_040908325.1 Aeromonas sp. R4-1 | reverse complement strand
GTCACTTCACCAGACATTGAAAATCAAAAATTGTTTTTGATGCTCGATGCTGTGAGTGCCCACACAGATTGCTTGATTCAAATTGTTAAAGAGCGTCACGCTTGTCGCGTTGAGGAGGCGCATATTACGCTTCTCACTTCGAAAGTCAAGCGATTGTTTTCGCTTTTCTTTCGGCGCCGGCTTCACAATGTAGCTGGCTCATCAGTTTGGCGTGTTCCGCCGTGCTGGTAGGGGCGCATTATAGGGAGCGGCGCTGCGATGACAAGACTTTTTTTGAAGAAAATCACGAAAATTTCAAATTATTCAATTAGAAACAGCTTATTCAGTGTATATATACAATGTTATCCACAATCCGGTTATTTCACTCCCATTTTAGCGTCATTTATGTCGCTTTTAGTGACCTTGGGAATGCCATACTGGAGCCGATAACCTCTCCCGAGTGGTCCATGGTAGCGCCAATCAGGAAAGCTGGTTACCATGGAGGTGAATATAGTGTTGCACCTTTTTTGCTTTCATTTACAAAAGGTCTTTTAAGATGAATTTATCCAAGTTTCCCGTATATATGCAGGCCGCAATCCTTGCTCTGGTATTGGCAGTGGTTGGCTACCTGGTTGCCCAGGCCCTGCAGTTCTCTTTGAAAGCGGAAGTGATTTTTGCAGCAGGTCTGGCCATCGGCGGTTTCGTGGTACCGCTGTTCCTGAAGCGAACCCCGGCTAATGTCGCCGAGTCGATCGCCAATCAGGAGACTTGCACCTTATATGTAGGCAACCTGCCCTATCGCGCCAATGAGATCGCAGTGCGCGAATTGTTTGCCGAACAGGGCCAGGTCATTTCCGTGCGGTTGATGAAAGACAAGGCAACCGGCAAGCGCAGAGGTTTCGGTTTCGTGGAGATGCCCGCCGCCGATGCCGCCAAAGCGATTGCCGCTTTGAATGATAAAGAGTATCAGCAGCGCACCCTCAAGGTGCGTGAAGCGAATGACAAACGTGATAAAGAGGAAAGAGAAGGTAGCGAAACTGACGCCTAACCGCTCGTCAGTACTTCACCTCTTCCAGTGATGACAGCCCCCATGCTTGCAAGGGGGCTGTCAGTTTTTGAGCCTCCCCATCCAGCCGGGTACAGTAAGCCCTGGCAATTACCTCTTCTATATGTACAGGCTGCACGGCGCCATGCCCGCCATTGTTCAGCAACCAGGCCACCCGTTTGGCAACAGCACTGCCCGAGTCAATAAGCTGACATTGCGGCATCAGTTGCCCAATCTCTTCATTAAGTAGCGGGAAGTGAGTGCAACCGAGCACCAGCGTATCCGGCTGCTCTTCCCCCTCCAGCCAGTCGGCCAATACCTCGCGCAGCAACGCCATATTGACCGGCAGGCCCGCCAGCTTGTGTTCGGCTTCTATGACCAGCTCGATGGTGCCCTTGAGCAGCACATGCTTGCCGGGAGCAAACTGGGCGATCAGTTCGTGGGTATAGTCGCGACTCACCGTGCCTGGCGTAGCCAGCAGACCGATACAACCATTGCGAGTCTGTGCAGCGGCAGGCTTGATGGCTGGCACCACCCCCACCACAGGAATATCCAGTGCCTCACGCAGGGCTGGCAGCGCTATGGTGCTGGCCGTATTACAGGCAATCACCACCAGATCGATATGATGACGGGCCACCATGGTGGTCACCAAGCGAGTGCAGGCAGCAATCAGGGCGGGCTCGCTCAATTCACCATACGGGAAGTTGGCATTATCGAAGCAGTAGAAATAGTTGTGTGCCGGCAGAACGCGGCGGATCTCGCGGTAGATGGTCAGGCCACCCATACCGGAATCAAACACGAGAATATTGGCCACTTGAGCTCCCCTTTGGTGCAAGGCGGCGATCATACTCCCGCCTGCAGCCAATAGAAAAGGCCCTGCCAATGGCAGGGCCTCGGTTTTCTGCTGAAAACGACAGAGTACTTTAACCTTAAAAACGATAGTCTGCGGTCACCTTGGCTTCGGCTCCTGGTGCAGCATAGCCATACGCCCCCTCATAGTTACGATCAAAAAGGTTGTCGATTCGCCCCCCGAGGGTCAGGGCGTTGGTCACCGGATAGGTCGCAGCCAGATTGAACACGGTATAAGAAGGCAACTGCTTGGTTGCGCCCAGATCTGTTCGTTCCCCGGTATAAAGGATCTCGCCAGACCACAAAACGGAGCCAAGACTGACTTCAGTAATCAAGCTGCCTTTATGCTTGGCTACCCGGTCCAACTGGCGATCTTGCTTGCTTCTATCCTGAGCGCGAGTGTAATCGTAACTCACCTTGTGGTGGAACGGCCCGGTGTCCAATCCAATCGCCAACTCAACACCTTCCAGTCGCACCTCTCCGATGTTGTAAGGGCGATAGTCAGGACCGTAGTCGATCATTTCATTGATGTCGTTGCGATAAAGATTCGTTGACCAATCCCAAGCGCTATAGCGGCCAGATAAGCCCAGCTCAATATTCTTGCTCTCTTCTGGCTTGAGATAGTCGCTTTTGAGGGAGTATGGCGAGTAAAGATCCATAAAGGTCGGTGCTTTGAACGCCGTTCCATAGCTCAGTCGTAGATGATGAGACTCATCAACATCCAAACCACTCGCTGCAGACCAGGTGTTGTGGCGACCATATTGCTCGTTGTCATCAGTCCTGCCGGAAAGCTCAAACAGGAACGGATTCCAGCCATAACTACCTACAATAAAGAGCCCTGTATTATCACGGTCAGACGCAGTAAATGATTGACCACCCGAGCGGGAATCAGACTTCAGCTGTTCCCGCTGCCAGTCAGCCCCACCTGTGATATTTGCCCCTTTAATTGGGTTCCAATTATTGACCCAAGAGAGACGAGTCAAGCCTGTGTGAATAGGCTCGCCGCTAGCTTCCCCCTTGTTATCAAGCCAGGTTTTTAGCTTGTTTTCGCCATAGCTAGCTTCCAGGCGACTAGATATATGATCGCTTTTGAACAGCACTCCGCCATCTAGCTGGGCAGCCTGATTCCGATTCATATCGCTATAGTCACCGTCACTCTCGGTGATGTTATTAAAACCTTGAGCGTTAAAATCAGCGCTCCAAGCATCACTAAAGCTGTGGTTCAAGCCAATCTGACCGTTCAAACCGGCAAAGCCGTCCCGATCTGGCTGCAGCGACGTCCAGCCATCTTGTGCCCGAACGTCATAACCATCGGTACGCTCATAGCCGATCATCATATTCATATCGGTCTGCTGGCCAAGTGCCTGCACGGTTCTCAGCTCCCCAAGCCCATAACCATGTGATCCAACACCACCTTTAACGTGAGTCTCGTTGCCATTTTTTGCTGACGCTTTGGTGATGAGGTTGATAACACCACTGATGGCGTCAGAGCCATAGATGGCGGCGCGAGGCCCGCGGATATATTCAACACGCTCGATATTGCCTAGCGGAATCTGGCTAAGGTCATTATTACCGGTGACCAGAGTGGGGACGGGACGGCCATTTACCAGCAGCAGGGAGTGCTTGGTTTTAGCGCCCCTGATGTAAAGGCTGCTTTGATGACCTCTCCCGCCCAGTGTTGCCACTTGAACACCAGGCAGGGTTTTTAACAGATCGGGCAAATTGTCTATCTGACGAGATTCGATCTCGGCGCGATCAATAACCACTACGGGAGCCAGCACCGAACTGACTGGCTGCTCCACCCGATTGGCGGTGATCACCAGAGTGGGATTGACGGGAATGGTCAGCGGTTGAGCAAGCGCCGCCACTGGCAACAGGGCTGCTGCCAGAAATGTCTTCGACATGAGAGATCCTTAAGTTCGCGTAAGTATCTACTTCGTGGCCGGTTTCTCTCGGCCCGAAATACGAACTCTGGCAGGTCTTCGGGCTCAGGGGCTGATAGCCTACGGCGACGGCTTCCCGCCTGACGGCAGTGCCCTGATGTCGCTTCGTTCCCCCTTACCGCTGCGCGCCAGCTCCGGATTCTCACCGGATTCCCTATTAAGCATGATGCGCCAAAGCGGGAGGATTATAGGCAGAGCTAAGCTGGATGTATAGCCATCCAGATTTCTATTTATTGCCGGCCAGCGCCGCCAGCCGCTGCTGGGCGCCCTCCATCACCGCCTGTACCCCGGGATGAGAGAGATGGCGTCCTGCCGAGACCAGATAATAAGAGAGGGTAACGTCGGTGAGGGTCGCAATCCGCTCCACTCCGTAGAGACGGCCAATCTCGTCGGCCATCGCCAGCGGCGCCGGGAAGATCCCCATCCCCGCCTTGCCGAACGACTTCATCAGGGTGGAGTCATCAAACTGCCCCACCAGATGGGGATGAATGCCCTGCTGGCGATACCACTCCAGCAGCCGATCGTGGGTGGCAGACTTCTCTCCAGGGATCAGCAGCGGCAACCCCTCCAACGAGGCGGGAAAGCCATCCCGCGCCCGCGCCGCCAACTCGGGGCTGGCAAACAGCGCCAGCGGGCTGCGCCCCAGCTCGTGGTTGTAGCCGCGCACGCCGCTGTCGAGAGGGAGTGGGCGATCGATCAGCACCATATCAAGCTTGTGGCGGGCCAGCTCGCTGAACAGCTGCTCGGCCCGCTCCTCGTGACACACCAGCCGCAACGGGGTCGCCAGCGCCATGGCGGGGGCCAGCAACTCGAACGCCAGAGTACGGGGTACCGAATCGGCGATCCCCACCTGCATGGTCAGCTCCTGACTGGCGTGGCGCAGGGTGTGCTCCAGCTCGGCACCGAGCGAGAAAATGGCCCCTGCCTGCTCCTGCGCCTGCCGTCCGGCGGCAGTCAGCACCAGACGCCGCCCCACCCGGTTGAACAGCGCCACCCCGAGAGACTGCTCCAGCTCGGCGACCTGACCGCTGATGGTCTGCGGCGTTAAGTGCAGCTGTTCAGCTGCCTGCGTCACGCTGCCACTGCGCGCCACATGCCAGAAGTAGTAGAGCTGTTTGTAGTTGAGCATGCCGTTCCCTATCAGTTTTTACCGAACAACCATCAGCGAGAATCTGATTTTATCGAAACATTGCGGGCTCTAGCATGCAACCATTATCTGAACTGCCCTGCGAACCATCATGCTGGACGTTGTTGTACTCTTCTTTCTGTTTGGTCTGCTGGCCGGTCTGGTACGCTCCGAGCTCAAGCTGCCGCCTGCCCTCTACGACACCCTCTCCCTCTTTCTGCTGCTGGCCATAGGCCTCAAGGGCGGCGTCGGTCTGGCCCAGCAATCCCTGCAACCTCTGCTGCCGCAACTGGCGCTGGTGATCCTGCTCGGCGTGGTGCAGACCCTGCTCGGCTTTGCCGTGCTGCGCCTCAAGATGAACCGGGTCGATGCCGCTGCCACCGCCGCCCACTACGGCTCGGTCAGCGTCGCCACCTTTGCGGTCGGGGTGAACTGGCTCACCGAGCGGGGCATCAGCTTTGAATCCCAGCTCTCCATCTTTCTCGCGGTGATGGAGATCCCGGCCATTCTGGTGGGCATAGTGCTGGCCCGCGGCATCAGTCGCGAGACTCGCTGGCGCATGCTGGCCCACGAGACCTTCCTCAGCAAAGGGGTAACTCTGCTGCTGGGCGGCATGGCCATCGGCTATCTGGCCGGACCGGATGGGATTGCCCCGCTCAAACCGCTGTTTGTCGACCTGTTCAAGGGAGCGCTGGCGCTGTTCCTGCTGGAGATGGGCCTCATCGTCGCCCGCCAGTGTCAGGATCTGCGCCGCCACGGCCTGTTCCTGCTCGGCTTCGCCCTGTTGATGCCGCTCGCTTCCGCGGGACTGGGATTGGCAGCTGGCCAGCTGATGGGCCTCTCTCTCGGCGGCCTGACCCTGCTGGCTACCCTGGCGGCCAGCGCCTCCTATATTGCCGTGCCGGCTACCATGCGCATCGCCGTGCCTCAGGCCAACCCGGGGCTGTCCCTCAGCGCCGTGCTGGGGGTCACCTTCCCGTTCAACATCATGCTGGGGATCCCGCTCTACCACAGCTGGGCCCGCCACTTCACGGAGTAGCCACATGCAGACCGAGACCCGCACCCTGCTGACCGTCATCACGGAAGCCAATCTGGAGCCGACCCTGCTGCGCACCCTCACCCGCGAGGGGCTGCGCGGCTACACCATCACAGATGCCCGCGGCCGGGGGGATCATGGCGAGCGCAACGCCAGCTGGAGCGAGAGCGGCAACATCCGGCTGGAGACGATCTGCAGTCGGGAGCAGGCGGAGCGGCTGCTGGCCCACCTGCAGAGTCGCTACTACCCCGACTACGCC
Source organism: Aeromonas sp. R4-1 (assembly GCF_040908325.1). NCBI lineage: Bacteria > Pseudomonadati > Pseudomonadota > Gammaproteobacteria > Aeromonadales > Aeromonadaceae > Aeromonas > Aeromonas sp. R4-1. Next base: position 59,526 of record NZ_JBFODM010000035.1, on the reverse strand, counting down.
ATGATCGCCTTTCTGCAACCGGTCGAAATCGTGCGACCCGAGAAATTCTGAGCCGGCTTGCCGGCTCTTTTTGTTCACAAAAAGCAAACGTTTAACAGCAAGGAACCAATACACATGAACACCCCTCCGCTGATCGGCCTGGTAATGGGCTCCGACTCCGACTGGCCCGTGCTGCAGACTGCCGCCCGCATCCTCAAGGAACACGGCGTGCCCTACGAGGCGCGGGTGGTCTCGGCCCATCGCACCCCGGATCTGCTGTTCGAGTATGCCGCCACTGCCCGCGAGCGCGGCCTGCGCGCCATCATCGCCGGAGCAGGTGGTGCCGCTCACCTGCCGGGCATGGTCGCCGCCAAGACCACATTGCCGGTGCTGGGGGTGCCCATCCCCTCCCGCCATCTCAAGGGGATGGACTCCCTGCTCTCCATCGTGCAGATGCCCAAGGGGGTGCCGGTCGCCACCTTCGCCATCGGCGAAGCGGGGGCTGCCAACGCCGCCCTGTTCGCGGTCTCCCTGCTCTCGGTCGCCCGGGATGACGACGCCCCCCGCTACCGGCAGCAGCTCGACGACTTCCGCACCCACGAGCGAGATCGGGTGCTGGCACTGCAACTGGAGGAGCCGACATGATCCTGCCACCCGCCACCCTCGGCATGCTGGGGGGCGGTCAGCTTGGCCGCTACTTCGTGATGGCCGCCCACCGCCTCGGCTACAAGGTTGTAGTACTTGATCCCGACCCGGCCAGCATCGCCGGTGCCGCCGCCGATCACCATATTGTCGCCCCCTATGACGACACTGGGGCACTGGTCGAGTTGGCCAGCCGCTGCGAAGCCATTACCTGCGAGTTCGAGAACGTGCCCGCCGCCACCCTCGCGCAGCTCGAAAAACAAAAGCCGGTACGCCCGGCCGCCAGCGCGGTGCAGGTCTGTCAGGATCGCCGCGAGGAGAAAGCCTTTCTGCGCAGAGCCAACATCCCGGTCGCACCCTCTCTGGCACTGCTGCCGGAAGAGCCCATCCCCGCACAGGCCAGCGAACTCTTGCCCGCCATTCTCAAGACGGCCCGCGAGGGGTACGACGGCAAGGGGCAGTGGCAGGTCAGTAATCTGGATGAGCTGGCGACGGCACTGACAGGCAGTGGCGTGCCCTGCGTGCTGGAAAAACGGCTGGCGCTGGAGGGTGAGTTTGCCCTGACCCTGGCCCGCAGCCCGAGCGGCGCCATCAGCGCCCTGCCACTGGTGCAGAACTGGCACAGCGGCGGCATTCTCGACCAGACTCGCTCCCCGGCCAAGGTGCCGGCGCTGGAGAGCGAAGCCAAAGGGATCGCCGAGCAGCTGATCACCACCCTCGACTACATCGGTGTGCTGACGGTGGAGTTCTTTCTGGTGGAAGGCCGACTGCTGGTCAACGAGCTGGCGCCCCGCCCCCACAACTCGGGTCACCCCAGCCTCGATAACGCCACATGCAGCCAGTTCGAGTTGCAGGTAAGGGCCCTGTGCGATCTGCCGCTGCCAGAGCAGATCGCCGTGCGCCCCGCCCTGTTAATCAACCTGCTGGGGGATCTCTGGCAGCACGGCACCCCCGACTGGGCAGCTCTGCTGGCACTGCCCGGCCTGCATCTGCACCTCTACGGCAAGGGCGAACCCCGCCCCGGCCGCAAGATGGGCCATATCACAGTAACCGGTGACGGCTGGCCAACGGTGGAGGAGACCTGCCGCAAGGCCCGCCAGCTGCTGGGGCTGGCGCCGCGCTGATCGAGCATCGGAAATGCAAAGACCCGGGCATGGCCCGGGTCTTTGTTGTTGCTTGCTGTGGCAGGGAGGTTTAATCAGGCCCGTTCGGTGGTCAGCGCCACGGGAGCCGGCAGACGGATGGTGAGGGAGAGCACCAGCGCCACCACCAGCAACACCAGGATCAGGTGGAAGGTCGCCATAAAGCCGCCAAACAGGGAGGCTACGATAGAGCCGATGATGCTGCCCAGACCAAAGCCCAGATAGATGACACCGTAGTTCTTGGTCAGGTTGTTGAGACCGAAGAAGTCGCTCACCAGCGAGGGGTAGACGGTGATGGTGCCACCAAAGCTGAACGCCACACAGGCAACCGCCACGAAGAACAGATTGGCATTGAGCGGCACGAACAGCAGCAGCGCCATGCCCGCCAGGGTAATCAGCTGGGCAATGGTGATAACCCGGATGCGGGACATCTTGTCGGAGAGGATACCCAGCACCAGACGGCCACCCAGGTTGGCCATGGCGATGATGGCGACGGCATTGGCGGCGACTACGGCAGGCAGACCCACCATCTTCTCGCCGATATCCTTGGCCACACCGATGACGTAGAGGCCGCTCATGCAGGCGGTGAGGAACATCAGCGCCAGCATCCAGTACTGCGGCTTGCGCATCGCCTCGGCCAGGGTGAAGTCACGGCTCTCGCTCTGCTGCACGGAGGCGGCCTGCTTGGGCGCATCCTTCATCAGCATGCCGCCCACCAGCACCATGGACATCGCAATCAAGCCCCACAGCTGGAAGGTGGTCTCAAGGCCGGAGCTGGAGAGCAGCAGCAGGTTGATGTATTTGAAACCGAGACTGCCGAGGCCATAGGCACCGATGGAACAGGCGGAGATCAGCCCCTTGCGCTCCGGGAACCACTTCACGCAGTTGGAGAGGGTCATCAGGTAACCGGTACCGTCGGCAAAACCGACCAGAATGCCCGCGCAGAGGTAGAGCATCGCCAGATTGCTGGCATGGGCAGTGAGGAAGAAGCCGATGCCGAGCAGCACGCCGGCGCCCAGGGTCACGTTGCGCACACCGAATCGCTCCTGCAGCTTGCCCGCCATGGAGGAGGCGACCGCCAGCGACAGGCTGAGCAGGCCGAAGGCGAAAGCGACCTGACTCACCGGCTCGTCCAGCTTGTCGGAGAGCTGGGCGTTGAACAGGCTCCAGGTATAGACAGAACCCAGTGCAAACTGGGTGATGATGGTACCGATCAGTGTCAGGTACCGGGTGCGGTTCAGATCGATGGTCATGATGCGTCTCGGTCGATGGCCTTAAGGAAATTGAGGCCACTATAGGCAAGACGCAGCTCGCGCCGATCGATTAAGGCATGAAATGCAGATCGGCGGGAATGAATGACAATCAGAGCCGCATCAGCTGACGGAACGCCTTGATGTTGCTGCGACTGACCGGCACCTCGAACGGCAGATCATGGAGCCGGATGAGATAGGTGCTGTTGAACCAGGGGACTATTTCGCGGATCTTGTTGATGTTGACGCAGTAGGAGCGGTGACAGCGAAAGAACCCCTCGGCGGGCAGCCGGCTGACAAACTCGCTGATGGTCATGGTCATCACGTAGCGATCGTCGCGGGTGTAGACATAAGTAAGCTTCTCATCGGCTTCCGCGTAGTAGATCTGCTCGCAGGGGGTGACGATGATACGCTCCCCCTTCACCAGATTGACGGTGCGATTGTGCGGGCTATTCCCCTCACCGTTCGCCTCCCCCGTGGTGGCTGGCTGCGACTTGCCCGCATGCTCGAGCTTTTGCAGCAGATTGATGATGCGGGGCTCGTTGTAGGGTTTGAGGATGTAATCGAACGCCTCCAGCTCGAACGCCTCCACCGCAAACTCCTTGTAGGCGGTGACGAAGACGATGTGGGGCGGATGGCTCGACTTGTGCAGGTTCTTGGCCAGCAGCAAGCCATCGATGGAGGGGATCTGGATATCCAGAAACACCACATCCACCTCGTGATCCTGCAGGTATTTGAACGCCTCCAGCCCATCCTCGAAGCTCGCCACTATCTCGATCTGGCTGTGCTGCCCCACCAGATAGGCCAGCTCTTCACGGGCCAGATACTCGTCTTCCACAATGATCGCTTTCAGCATGACAACACCTCTCGCGGCACACACTTATCCTCAACCATGATGGCTCTCAGCATGGCATCGACTCCTGATCCGGCAGATAGAAACTCACCTCGGTACCCGGTTCCAGCCGCTTGAGATGCAGGCCGTCGCCATAAAGCAGCTTGACCCTCTGATGCACGTTCATCAGGCCGATGCTGCGACTCTCCACCCGACCGGCGGCGACCCCGTCGATCACCGCCTGACTGATGCCGTAACCTGTGTCTCGTACCGATACCCGGATGCCGCCCGCCAGCTGCTTCACCTCGATGGTGACCCGACCCGGCGCGCTGCGGGGCTGAATGCCGTGCAGGATGGCGTTTTCCACCAGCGGCTGCAACAGCAGGCTCGGCACCTGAATATGCACATCGTCCACCTCGAACACCACCTCCAGCTTGTCGCCGAAGCGGGCCTGCTCGATGGCCACGTAGTCACGCACCTGCTGCAGCTCCTCCTGAATGTCGATGAGTTCATCCCCCTTGTTGAGGTTGTAGCGCAGGTAATCCGCCAGATTGGCAATGAGCTGGCGCGCCTGCTGGGGCCGGATGCGGATCAGCGACGAGATGGCGTTGAGGGCATTGAACAGGAAGTGCGGGTTGATCTTGCTCTGCAATGCGGTGAACTCCGCCTTGCGGGTCATCTCCTTGAGCTGCTCGATGCGCGACACCTCCATCTGGGTGGAGATGAGCTGGGAGAGGCCCACCGCCATCTCCCGCAGCGAGCTGGTGATGCTATGGGTACGACGGTAGTAGATCTTGAGGGTGCCGCTCACCGAGCCGTTTTCCCGTAGCGGAATAATGATGACCGAGTGGAAATCAGAGAGGTGATACTGGCGCAAATCGTTGTTGATGATGATCTGATCGAGCAGCACCGCCTGCTGGGTCATGCCGCTGATGGCGTGGTGCTCGTCCAGCTCGTAATAGTCCTTGCCCACCCCGACATAGGCCAGCACGTCATGGGTGTCGGTGATGGCTACCGCATCGGCGCTGATGTCGCGCCGGATCACATCGCACACCTGACTGAGGGAGTGGCGATCGATGTTCTGGAAGAAAGGCAGCGTCTTGTTGGCGATATCGAGCGCCAGCTTGGCCTGCTTGGCGGCAATCAGCTCCTTCTCGTCATCCAGATCCTGCACCAGCTTGATGATGAGGCCGATGCAGAGCGCCCCGGCGATCATCGGATAGGCGATGTGGTTAACGATCTCCACCCCGACTTCGTGGGGCTCGGTCAGCAGCCAGATCAGCAGCATGGTCAGCCCTTCACAGAGCATTCCCGCCAAAATTCCGTAGAGCCAGAGCCGCGACTTGCGACAGCGCAGGTGCAGCCAGGTGGCGAGCAGACCGGCGATAATACTGGCGATAAGGCAAGGGATGGAGGTGTGGCCATCCATATCGATGAGATAGCGATGCAGGCCGGAGATAACCCCGGCCGGAATGCCGACCCAGGGGCCAAACAGAATGCCGCCGGAGATGATGGCGATGATCCGCACGTTGATCAGCGCCCCCTCCACCGGAATGCCGGTGTAGGTACTGAACACCGCAAACAGGCCGAAGATGGAGGCCACCAGCACCAGCTCGGCCGGGGTGTGATCCCGCTTCTGGAACAGCCGCTGGAACGGCCGGGTGCGGGTCAGGAAGAAGAGGGTCATCAGCATCAGCGCCGCCCGCTCGAACACCGCCAACAACATCATCTGATTCTCAAGCATCTGCGCCCCCTTGCGGCAACCCGACCGATCACCATAACCCTGACCAATAAATCGGGGCCGGATAAACCAGCCCCTGTGACATCAACAGTACTGACCGGCCACCCAGCCGGAGGACCAGGCCCACTGGAAGTTGTAGCCACCGAGCCAGCCGGTCACGTCCACCACCTCGCCGATGAAGTAGAGGCCTGGCACCTTGCGCGCTTCCATGGTCTTGGAGGAGAGCTCGTTGGTATCGACGCCCCCCAGGGTCACTTCGGCGGTGCGATACCCCTCGGTGCCGTTGGGCAGGATCTGCCAGTCTCCCAGCAAGTTGGCCACCGCTTCCAGCTCCCGCTCGTTGTATTGGCGCATCGGCTTGCTGACCAGCTGACCCAGCTCAACCAGCTTGTCGACGAAGCGCTTGGGCAGCTCGCGCCCCAGCACGGTTTTCAGCTCCTGCGCCGGGTGTGCCAGCGCCCATTCGCGCAGGGCGGCTGGAATATCCAGCTCCGGCAGCAAATTGATGTGGATCTTCTCGCCGGCATGCCAGTAGGAGGAGATCTGCAGGATAACGGGACCGGAGAGGCCGCGATGGGTGAACAGCATCGCCTCCTTGAAGCGAGTGCCATCCTCGGCGGTCACCGCCACCGGTAGGCTGATGCCCGCCAGATCGGCGAACGCCTCTTTCTCCGCCTGATGGAGGGTAAAGGGCACCAGTCCAGCGCGGGTCGGCAGCACGTTGAGACCGAACTGCTCCGCCAGCTTGAAGCCATAGGGGGTCGCGCCCAGCTTGGGCATGGAGAGACCGCCGGTCGCCACCACCAGCGAGTGGCAGCCGATCTCACCCTTGCTGGTGGTCAGCACAAAGCCTTCGTCCTGCTTGCTGACGGTGAGGATCTCGGTCTGGAACTGCAGGGTCACCCCGGCCCAGTCACACTCGGTGAGCAGCACATCGACGATATCCTTGGCGCTCTCGAGACAGAACAGCTGCCCCAAGGTGCGCTCGTGATAGTTAACCCCGTGGCGATCCACCAGATCGATGAAATCCTGCTGGGTGTAGCGGGCCAGTGCCGACTTGCTGAAGTGGGGATTCTCCGACAGGTAGGCGTGAGCGCCAGCCTGATGGTTGGTGAAGTTGCAGCGACCACCGCCACTGATGAGGATCTTGCGGCCCGGCTTCTTGGCGTTGTCGAGCACCAGCACCGAGCGTCCCCGATAGCCCGCCTGCGCCGCACACATCAATCCGGCCGCACCGGCCCCGATCACCACCACATCGACCTGCTTCATCTTCACTCACTTATCAAAATAGAAACGGCACCTGGCCAGAGCCGAGATTGCCTCTGGCTGACATCACAACGGTGACTGCGCACCAGAATAAACAACGGCCCTTAAAAGGGCCGTTATTGTACTGGCTGAACACTAAGTGTCCACGACTATCAGGCGTTGCTGTCCATGATGCTGGCCGGGGCGCCCTTGGCCAGTTCGGCCAGCTCCTTGTCGATGAAGTAGAGGCCTTTGCCATCTTCACCCACCAGACCCAGACGGTCGACGATGCTCTTGAACAGCTTCTCCTCTTCATGCTGCTCGGCCACATACCACTGCAGGAAATTGAAGGTGGAATAGTCCTGGGTAGTGAAGGCTACGTGGGCCAGCCCATTGATGCACTTGGTGATGTGATACTCGTGCTCCAGGGTGGTACGGAACACGTCGCCCAGCGACTTGAACTCGTGGGGAGGGGCATCGATGGCACCCAGCTTGGGCATGGCGCCGGTCTCGCTCACGTAGGTGAACAGACGCTCCATGTGCTGGCGCTCCTCGACCGCGTGCTGGCGCAGGAAGGTCGCCGCCCCTTCAAAGCCCTTGTCTTCGCACCAGGCGCTCATCTGCAGATAGAGATTGGAGGAGTAGAACTCCAGGTTAATCTGCTCGTTCAACTTCTCGATCATGGCTTGGGCCAGCATCTTGTTTCTCCTCAGTGATTTGGTATCGATTGTCGCCACACTCCCGCCGCGAATCAACCCGCCAACGAGAGGGAGATCCCGTTTCTTTCAGCTCAGGGGGTCAGCTCGCCAAGGGAGGCGACATCCACCGGCGCAGCATAATCGACGCCCGGCAGCTCGAAGCCGTTGAGCTGCATGAAATCCTGCCGCAGCCCTGCAAAGTCCCCCAGTGCGTGGAAATTGTCCGGCGTCACCTTGGGCCAGAGCGCCGAAACGGCGGCCTGAATGGCCGGGTCGAGCTCGTGGTCATCCATCCGGATCAGCCGGCTGCCATCGGCCACTACCCCATTGGGCCCATACATCTTGGCTGCAAACAGCCGCTGCATCTGCTCGATGCAGCCCTCATGGACACCGCGCTCCTTCATCACCCCCATCAACAAGCCGAGATAAACCGGCAGCACAGGAATATAGGCGCTCGCCTTGGTCACCAGCGCCTTGCAGACCGACACCCAGGCATAGCCACCAATCTCGGCCAGTTGCAGGTTGATGGTCTCGGCGGTGGCGTGCAGATGCTCCTTGGCATAACCGATGGTGCCATCGCGATAGAGGGGATAGGTGGATTCGGGGCCGATATAGGAGTAGGCCACGGTTTGCGCGCCGGGTGCGAGACAACCGGCCTGCTGCAACGCCTGCATCCAGAGCTGCCAATCCTCGCCCCCCATCACGGCGACGGTATCGCGGATCTCCTCCGGCGTGGCAGGTGCCAGCGATTGCTGCACCAGAATATCGCGCTCCAGATCCAGCCCCCAGCCGCTGAACGGCTGGCCTGTAGTCTTGAGCACGGAGCGCACTTGCGTGCCATCGGGCAGCACCCGGATGCCGCTCGCCAGCGAATAGATCACCAGATCCACCTGCCCAAGCTGCTGGCGGATGGTATCGATGGCCTGCTGGCGCATCCCGTCGGAGAAGGCATCGCCAATCAGGTTGATGGCGATACGCCCCTCCTGCTCCGCCTCCTTGCGAAACCAGATGTTGTTGTACCAGCCTGCGCTGCCCAATCCTTTGTCGGAAGGGCCGCGCTCGAAGGAGATACCAATGGTGTCGGCACCGGCACCGAAGGCGAGTGCAATGCGCGACGCCAGCCCGAAACCGGAGGAGGCACCCAGCACCAGCACCCGCTTGGGGCCGTTGAACGGGCCCGCGGCCTTGATCCGTTCGATCTGCTGCTGCACGGCGGCGCGACAGCCGATGGGGTGACAGTTGCGGGCAACACAACCTTGAATCTGGGGATGAATGATCATGGGAAGGCCTCCAAAGAAACTGGCTACAGCATAACCAAATCGAAGGAAATTAACTTGATGCCGGATCGCTATCAGTCAGAAAAGCCGCGGGAAATGAGGCAGAAAAACAAAAGGGAGCACGTGGCTCCCCAAAGCGGTATTCAGATGCTTTTTGTTGTTTTGTGTTCATTGCGAAGCACGGGCCCATCCTATGCCTCTCCCCCCTGATCGGCAAGCCGAGGGGTGTGACCGGCGTCAAACTCTTGTTTAATTTATAGGCAAATAGTGGTTAATAACTGAGTGGCTGACCCTGTGTCACACGTCATTAAACTCATTTAAATCCCAAAACTGTGCCTGAGACACCATTTTAGTTTCAGCAGAGATTGGTATAGTGGGCTGAAGGATCGGTAAGGAGAACCCCCATGAGTGGAACAACCTATTACAAGCATATTCTGGCCGCGATCGACCTCTCTGAAGACAACCGCAAGGTGATCGACAAGGCGGTGGACAGAGCCCGCTCCAACGGCGCCAAGCTGTCGGTTATCCATGTCGATGTGGACCTCAAGGATCTCTACACCGAGATGATCGATATCGACATCGACAACGTGCAGGATCAGGTAATCGCCGAAGCGAAAGAGAAGCTGGAGGCATTTCTGGCCTCGGTGGACTATCCCATCGAGAAGAAGCTGGTGATCTGCGGCGATCTGAGCGAGCGGGTCAATCAGGCGGTCAAGGAGTACGAGATCGACCTGCTGGTGTGCGGCCATCGCCAGAGCTTCTGGAGCCTGCTCACCTCCAGCGCCCGTCAGCTGATGAATACGGTGCCCTGCGATCTGCTGGTCGTCCCCTTGCAGAAGTAATGAAACCGGCGTAGTTTGATTTGCTATGAACATGACCGCATTCAATCACAACTACTGGTGGTGCTGCTCCTAAACAGGCGGCACCGCGTTTCTATATGTAAATTTCCCAAAGAAAACACCGTGACCGCCGAGAGGCGGTCATTGTTTTTATCCCTTTGTCGCCTCCCGGCTCACCCAACTGGAGAGAGTGACATGCACAACCCCGTAATCCTGACTGGCGATCGTCCCACCGGCAAACTGCACATCGGCCACTATGTCGGCTCCCTGCGCCAGCGCGTCGAAGCCCAGCACCACTACCGTCAATTCGTGATGATCGCCGACTTACAGGCGTTGACCGACAACGGCCACAATCCAGCCAAGGTGACCGACAACGTGCTGGAGGTGATGGCTGACTATCTGGCGGTCGGTCTCGACCCGGCCAAGACCACCTTCTGCCTGCAGAGCGCCCTGCCCGCCCTCGCCGAACTCACCTGTTACTACCTCAATCTGGTCAGCGTCGCCCGGCTGGAGCGCAACCCCACCGTCAAGGCGGAGATCCAGCAGAAAGGGTTCGAACGCACGCTGCCGGCCGGTTTTCTGGTCTATCCGGTCAGTCAGGCCGCCGACATCACCGCCTTTCGCGCCAGCCACGTGCCGGTCGGGGAAGATCAGCTGCCGATGCTGGAGCAGACCAACGAAATCGTCCGCCGCTTCAACTCTCTGGTAGGCAAAGAGGTGCTGACCGAATGCCAACCGATCCTGAGTGACACCGGCCGCCTGCCCGGCATCGACGGCAAGGCCAAGATGTCCAAGTCTCTCGGCAATACCATAGAACTCGGCATGTCGGCGGAAGAGGTCAAACAGGCGGTGTTCGCCATGTATACCGATCCCAACCACCTCAAGGTGAGCGATCCGGGTCAGGTGGAGGGAAATACGGTGTTCGCCTATCTCGATGCCTTCCACCCCGACAAGGCGCTGGTCGCCGAGATGAAGGCCCACTACCGACGAGGCGGACTGGGGGACATGCGCTGCAAACAGGTGCTCAATGACTGCCTGCAGACCCTGCTCGCCCCGATGCGGGAGCGCCGTGCCGCGGCCATTGCCGACAAGAAGATGCTGCTGGAACTGCTCTATCAGGGCACCGAGCAGGCCCGCATCATCACCGATGAGGTATTGGCGGAGGTGAAAAGCGCCATGGGGCTCGACTACTTCGCCAACATCCGCTGAGCGGGAGTCCCGAGCGCATCGTCGCCATAGAGGTCGAACACCAGCTGGTGTAGCAGGCTCTTGAACCAGCCGATCGCCTCGTCATGGGCGGTGAGCGGGTGCCCCGCCATCAGGTAGACGATGGGGATGGCGGGGTCGAGTTGATGCATCCGCAGCGGGTAGTAGCGGCAGAAGTGGCGCCCGATCATCTCGGGCACCACCACCAGATAGCGGCCGGTCGCCATCAGCGGCGGCACCGCCATAAAGCTCGGCAACCGCACGCCCAGCTCCCGCTCCACCCCGAAACGGGCCAGCCAGAGCTCCACCATCGCCTGACTGTGACCCCAGCTGGAGGTGTGGATGTGGGGACGGCTCACCAGCTCGACCGGAGTCAGCACATCGGGCAATTCGCTGCCAAGGGGCGACAGGCAGACCAGCGGGTTGTTGAACCACTCCTCCCGCCACAAGCGGGGTGAGAGATGATTCGCCCCGGCGAAACCGATCACCAGATCCAGCTCCCCCTTCTCCAGCTCCCGCTCGTAGTTGCTGTCGGCCAGCTCGCACACCTCAAGCCGACAGTGAGGGGCCTGCCGATGGAGCCTCTCCACCAGCACCGGCACCAGCCCGTGCTCCACCGAGCCCGGGGTAGCGATGCGGAAAATCCGCCGCGCAGTGGCGGGATCAAACCCCTTGGCCTGCCGCAATCCCTGCTCCAGCATCGCCAGCGCCTGACGAACCGGCCCGGCCAGCGCCTTGGCCCGCTCGGTCGGCATCATCTCGCGCCGACTCATCACGAACAGCGGGTCATCCAGCGCCACCCGCAGCCGCCCCAAGGCGTGACTGACAGTGGATTGGGACAAATGCAGCCGTTCGGCGGCACGGGTGACATTGCGCTCCTGCATCAGCATGTCGAATACGGCGAGCAGGTTGAGGTCGAGACGGGCGAGCGAGCTATCCATCGATATTAGCCATAGTTAAATGCCAACAATTCATTTTTACCATAGTAACAGATTGCCTAGAATGCGCTGGCTTAATACATCGGAGATTCAAATGCGTAGCTATCTGTTATTGCTGGCCATTGGCCTGCTGTGGGGTTCCCAATTCATTTTCATGCACCAGGCCGTTGCCGAGTTGCCCCCCATTCTAGTGGCTGCCGGTCGTGCCCTGTGCGGCAGCCTGACCCTGGGTCTGCTCTGCCTGTTCATGCGGCTCAAGAGTGAGCACACTCCGTGGCGCACCTATATGCTGATCGCCCTGCTGGATGCCACCATCCCCTTCATCATGGTCGCCTGGGGCCAACAGTATGTGGATAGCGCCATCGCCGCCGTGGTCATGGGTTGTATCCCGTTTGTGACCATTCTGGCTGCACCGCTGTTTATTTCTGGTGAAAGAATCACCAAAACCGGTCTGCTTTCCGTGATCATCGGCTTTGCCGGTGTACTCACCCTGTTCTGGCCGAAACTCTCCCAGGGCATGAACGCCGGTCTGCTCGGTGCCATGGCCATCCTGCTGGGTGCCAGCTGCTTCGCCATCGGCCTGCTGATGATCAAGCGCTTCGCCAAGGACCATCCGGTCGTGGTCGCCCGCAATATCCTGATCTCCTCGGCAATCCAGTTGCTGCTGGTCGCCCCCTTCATGGTTGACCTCAGCAGCCTGACCCTGCCGAGCACACAGGCCCTGAGCGCGATCACAGTGCTGGGTACCCTCTGTACCGGTCTGGTCTACTTCCTCTACATGGCGCTGATCCAGAAGGCCGGCCCGACGTTCGCCTCCTTCAGCAACTATCTGGTGCCGCTGTTCGGCGTGATGCTGGGCGCCCTGTTCCTCGGCGAGCAGATCCACCCCACCACCGGCGTGGCCCTGGCCCTGATCCTCGGCTCGGTCGCCATGAACCAGTGGGCGCAACAGCGTCGCATGCAGCGCGAGGTCTCCCTATGTCAGGCATCCTGACCACACTGTGCGGTGGTCTGGTACTGATTGCCGGCTGGCAGTATCGCCAGCGGCTGGCCGGGATCCTGGGCCTGCTGATGGTACTGCTGCCCTGGTTCTTCGATAGCAAGCTGCAAGCCATGTTGAGCTATGCCCTGAATGCCTGAAGTCCATCTCTGAATGTGTGACGAGAGTCTATCTCTCCTGTTTTTGGGACTGTTTTAAAAAACCTCCGATTTGTCCCCCGCTACCGGCGCTCTGCGCCGGTTTTTTTATGCCTGCCAGCCGGCGTCAGATCAGATAGCGATAGCTGAGTCGCTCGTTCTTGCGCGGCCCGGTGATCTGCCAGCTCAGCAGAAAACCGCCGTCGATCTCGGTCAACTCGGCGCTGTAGTGATCCGCCCCGCACAGATGGGGCTCGGCGGTCAGCCAGCGGCCATCCCCCTGCGGCAGCAGCTCGAACAGCTCGACCGGCGCTTCATAACGCAGATGGGAGAGACGGATCCCCCGCGCACTGCGCTGCCACCAGAAGCGGTTGTGCATGGCGAGTTCCCTGCCATGAGGCGTGATGTAACGGCCCTGCTCGTTAAACAGCCAGCCACCCTGATGATCGGTCACCTGCACACGCCCCTCGCCCCGACCATTCCAGTCGGTCGCCGACCCCTCGCCATTGCTGGCGGTAAAGGAAAATGCTCCGACCTGTGGCAATCGCGCCCATAAACGCTGGATTGCCTCTTCCATCTCGGCCATCATAGCCCCCTTAAAATTGACAACTGACGATAAATCAAACACATGAACTACTTGATAGGGGTCACCCTGCTCTGGTCATTCTCCTTCAGCCTGATCGGGGTCTACCTCGCTGGCCAGGTGGATGCCTACTTCTCGGTGCTGACCCGCATCGCCCTCGCCAGTCTGGTGTTTCTCCCCTTCCTGCGCCGCCGCTGGCTACGCCCCGATCTGGCGGCCAAGCTGATGGCCCTCGGCGCCATCCAGCTCGGCATCATGTATCTCTTCTACTACCACTCCTTCCTGCTGCTGACGGTGCCGGAAGTGCTGGTCTTTACCATCTTCACCCCCATCTACGTCACCCTGCTCCACGACCTGCTGGAAGGGCGCTTCAAGCCCACCTATCTGTGGGGCGCCCTGCTGGCGGTGATCGGGGCTGCCGTCATCCGTTTCGACGGCCTGACCGAAAGCTATGTGCTGGGATTTATGGTGGTACAGGGGGCCAACCTCTGTTTCGCGCTCGGTCAGGTGGGCTACAAGGTACTGCTGGCACGGGAGGCGGAGCAACCGCCGCAACTGGCGGTGTTCGGCTGCTTCTATCTGGGGGCGCTGGTGATCGCACTGCCCGCCTGGTGGCTACTGGGCAAGCCGCAATATCCGACGTCAGGGTTGCAGTGGGGTATTCTGCTCTGGCTGGGGGTGGGTGCCTCCGGCCTCGGCTACTTCCTCTGGAACAAGGGGGCGACGCTGGTCACCAGCGGAGTGCTGGCCATCATGAACAATGCGCTCATTCCGGCCGGCTTGCTGGTCAATCTGCTGCTCTGGGGCAAGGATACCGACCTGACCCGACTGACCATCGGCGGCCTGCTGATGCTGGCCTCGCTCTGGGTCTGCCAGCGTGACAAGCGCAGCCTACCCTGACCGCACTCAGCCGACGACGGTGTTGTGCTCCCGTCTGGCCTGACTGTGACAGCTGGCCAGCCGGGCCAGCAGATGATCGAGCTGCTCGCCAGCCTGACTCTGCACCAGCCCGATGCTGACGGTGACCGGCCGCTGTGACAACAGGCTGGCATCGGCAATCTCGAGGCGCAGCCGCTCGGCGATCTCCAGCGCACTCATCCGCTCGGTCTGGGAGAGCATCAGGATAAAACCGTCCTCATCCCAGCGGGCGAAGGGATCTTCCCGCCGCAGCTCGTGGCGCACGATACGCGCCAGCTTGGCCAGCATGGCGTCGCAAGCCGCTTCGCCAAACAACTGCTGGATTTTGGCCATGTGATCGACCGAAAACTGCAGCAGACTGAAAGTGCCACTCTCGGTCGCCAGCCGCTCTTCAAGCAGTTGCTCGAAACGGCCACGGCTCTCCAGACCGGTCAGCGGATCGGTGCCATGTCGCTCCTCCACCAGCACGGCAGCGGGATCGAGGTGACGGACGACCCCCAGCAGATAACCCCGCTCATCACGACGCATCCGCTCTTCCAGCCGGATGTAGTGACCGTGATGATGCAGAATGCGGTATTCGAGGCGCAGACCGCTGCTGCGGCCGCTCTGGCAGGCGAGCAGGGCATCTTCCAGCCGGGCAACATCGTCGGGATGAACCCGATCCAGCCAGCCGAGATCATCCGGCCAGCACTCTCCCAATCCCAACAGGCGCAGGCAGGAGGGATCACGCTGCAGTCCATGTTGGGCTGACCAGCTCCAGATCCCCGCCTCCAGCAGCGCCATGGCATCAGACAGCAGACCCGGATCAAGCCGGGCAGTCACATCGACCAAAGGTGTCTTGAGCATTTCCATGGGGTGCCTCGAAACAGGATCTGAATACCTGATCAATAAGTAACATTGGCGTTCACGCCGAGCAACAGGGTCAGAGCGCTTTTCCCTGATACCCGTTCATCAAGGTCTGCCAGTTCTCCGGTACGAAGTGGAAACTGGTATGCAGTTGAGACTCTTTATTGAATGAACGGAGCAAGCGTTCCAGATTGGCCTTCTGCCATTCGCCGGGGGAGCGGATCGCCCCCTTGTCAAAATCGATCACCCACACCTTGCCCTCTTTATCGAGCAGCAGGTTGTGGCTGTTGAGATCGGCGTGATAGACCCCGGCATCGTGCAGCTGACGCACTGTCTGACCTATCTTGTGCCACACCTCGGTCGCTACCGGCCCCTGCTTGAGCAACGCCACCATATCCTTGGCACCGCGAATTCGCTCGATCAGGATATCGGCACGATAGAAGGGTCCCAGTTTGACCATGCGGGCACCAAACGGACGCGGCACCGGCAGCCCCAGCTCGCACAGCTTGGCCAGCAGGGTGTATTCGGCCATGGCGCGGCTCGACTCGACCCCTTCGAACCAGAAACGATCCCGCACCACCTTGCCCACCATGCCGCCACGATAGTAGTGGCGCAGCACCAGATGGCGGGACTCATCCTTGACGAACCAGGTCACTCCCCGCCCGATGGAGGTTCCCACCACCTGACGGTTGTTCTGCCACCAGGCAGGATCGAATAACTGGGGAGAAGGGTCGCGAAAGGCCCCTTCGGCATACCAGCAGATCTGGTTGTGTTCGGTCTGTACTCGCATCGTGGAGATCCCGCTCGGTGGGTCATGGATCGCAATTTTTCAATTGGCGATGAGGCTGCAGCTCTGGCATGCCCGCAATAGTGGCCTTTAATCAACGACGTGCAGAGACAGGTCATGGCGCTGGGCCCGGCCTATCCTGGCTGACGATTGTGCGCAATTTTACAATCCAGAGGGGAGTTTGCATAATGCCATCCACCCTTTTTGCCAGCCGTGCGCCACAACATGCCGCTATTTCAAACGCCCCCCTCCTCCATCTGCATCCTGCGGCTCTCCGCCATCGGGGATTGCTGCCACGCACTGGCGCTGGTGCGCGTCATCCAGCGGGAGTGGCCACAGACCCGCATCACCTGGATCACCGGCAAAATCGAGGCAACCCTGTTTGCCGATCTGCCCGGCGTCGAGGTGATCCCCTTCGACAAGAGCAAGGGGTGGCGCGGCTATCGCGATCTCTGGCAGACCCTCAAGGGACGCAAATTCGATGCCCTGCTCCACCTGCAGGCGGCGATGCGGGCAAGCATTGCCACCCTCGGCATCAGCGCCAAGGTCAAACTCGGGTTTGATCGGGAACGGGCCAACGACGGCCAATGGCTGTTTACCAACCACAAGGTGCTTTCGCCTGCCTCCCCCCATGTGCTGGACGGTTTCCTCGCTTTCGCCAAAGAGCTCGGCATCAAGGATCTGACCCCGGACTGGCAACTGCCCATCAGCGCCGAGCATCAGGCGTGGGCAAGGGAGAAGATTGGCGGCAAACCGACCCTGCTGATCTGCGCTGCCGCCAGCAAGGCCTTCAAGAACTGGACGGCCGCAGGCTATGCCGCGCTGGCGGATCACGCCGCCAACAAGGGCTTTCAGGTTTATCTCTGTGGCGGGCCTGCCAAACTGGAGCGGGATCTGGCTGCCGAGATCCGGCAACTCAGCCAGAGTAAACCGGTCGATCTGGTGGGGCAGACCAACCTCAAGCAGCTGCTGGCGCTGATTGGCGAGGCGAGTCTGGTACTGGCCCCCGATACCGGCCCCACCCATATGGCCACCATCGTCGGCACGCCGGTGATCGGCCTCTATGCCCACCACAATCCGGCCCGCACCGGCCCATATCTGTGCCACGACTACGTGGTCAGCGTCTATCAGGAGCTGGTCGAGCAGGAGACCGGCAAGCCGCTGGCCGAATTGAGCTGGCGCACCCGTCTCAAAGACCCGGAGGCCATGCGAAAAATCACCAGCGAACAGGTAATCGCCGCCTTCAACCGCCTCTGTGCAGATCGTCAGCTGCCGTAGTGACAGGGCACCTCGGGAATTCCGAGCCATCAGGCAGGGATAACCTGATAGCCTCTGCCCCCAGCCAAAGGCACAATGCAGGCTGATGTGGGTTACGCTCCCGCAGCAAGCTACGAATACTTTGATCGGCTGGAATATGATTCCGGCCGTTTTTTTATTCGCCGCATTCTGGTAAAATTCGCCGCCTTTACATCCTCCTGACTCAAGAATTTTCCGCGTTTTGCGTTTGGCTGTCTCCCTTTCGGGCACAAGACGGCGGTCTCTGCTACAACCAAAACAGCGGTTTCGATTAAAGGTAATAATATGGCGCAACAAGGCACTCTCTATATCATCTCCTCTCCGAGCGGCGCGGGTAAATCCAGTCTGCTCAATGCCTTGCTGACCCAACATAACGCTGCGGGCAAGATGCAGCTGTCGGTTTCCCACACCACTCGCGCCACCCGCCCGGGCGAAGAGCACGGCGTACACTACCACTTCGTCCAGGTGGAAGAGTTCAAGGCGCTGATCGAACGCGGTGATTTTCTGGAGTGGGCCGAAGTGTTCGGCAACTACTACGGCACCTCACGCGCCGCCATCGAAGCCTGTCTGGCCAAGGGGATCGACGTATTCCTCGACATCGACTGGCAAGGTGCCCGCCAGATCCGCGAGCAGATGCCGACCAAATCCATTTTCATCCTGCCCCCCAGCCGCGAAGAGCTGGAGCGCCGCCTGATTGGGCGCGGTCAGGACAGCGCCGAAGTGATTGCCGGCCGGATGGCGAAAGCCATTGCCGAAATGGTGCACTACGACGAGTATGACTATGTCATTATCAATGAAGACTTCGAGCAGGCGCTGTTCCAGCTCAGGTCCATTATTGAGTGCCAACGGCTGGAGATGCGTCACCAGCAACAGGCTCAAAAAAACTTGCTGCAACAGCTACTGGCAGAGTAAGCCAAAAACAAGTAAACTTTTGCGTCATTTTTAAACACTGCTTTTCTAAATACAGAAAGCCCAAACACTGGAGTCCTGCATGGCACGCGTTACTGTAGAAGATGCTGTAAAACAGGTAGGTAACCGTTTTGACCTGGTGCTGGTCGCCGCGCGCCGCGCTCGTCAAATCGCGGTACAAGGCAAAGATCCCCTGGTCGACGAAGAGAACGACAAGCCGACTGTGATCGCCCTGCGTGAGATCGAGCTGGGTCTGGTGAACAATCAAGTGATGGACACCCAGGACCGCTACGAACAGCAAGAGCAGGAAGCCGCCGAGCTGGCTGCCGTTGCTGCCATCGCCGAAGGCCGCGGTTAAGTTATTCCTCCGGTTGGCACCCGCCCGGGTGCCGACTGTTCATCCCCATTTACAACCGCTCGAAAACCTCGCAAACTCAGGGCTATACCCTCAATTCCACGAATTGCCGTTTCACCGCTGCGGGGACTGTCTTGTATTTATTTGAAAACCTTAAAGAAATAGCCAGTTCCTACCTGCCGCCAGAGCAGGTTGAGAAGCTCAAGCAAGCCTATGTGGTGGCCCGTGATGCCCACCAGGGCCAGATGCGTTCCAGTGGCGAACCCTACATCACCCACCCTGTTGCCGTTGCCCGGATCCTGGGTGACATGCGCCTCGATCATGAAACCCTGATGGCCGCCGTACTGCACGACGTCATCGAAGATACCTCTGTCACCAAGGCCGATCTGGCCGAACAGTTTGGCAATGCGGTTGCAGAACTGGTGGCCGGGGTCTCCAAGCTCGACAAGCTGAAGTTTCGCGATCGCAAAGAGGCCCAGGCCGAGAACTTCCGCAAGATGGTGATGGCGATGACCCAGGATATCCGGGTCATTCTGATCAAGCTGGCCGACCGCACCCACAATATGCGTACCCTGGGCTCCCTGCGCCCTGACAAACGCCGCCGCATCGCCCGGGAAACCCTCGAAATCTTCGCCCCCATCGCCAACCGCCTCGGTATTCACACCATGAAGAACGAGCTGGAAGAGCTGGGTTTCGAGGCGCTCTATCCCATGCGCTCCCGCGTGTTGCGCGAATCGGTGCGCCGCGCCCGTGGCAATCGCCGCGAGATCATCGACTCCATCCAGAGCGAAATCAGCGGTCGCCTGAAAGAGGCGGGGATCGAGCATCAGGTCAGTGGCCGCGAGAAGAATCTGTTCTCCATCTACAACAAGATGGAGAAAAAAGAGCTGCAATTTCATGAGGTAATGGATATCTACGCCTTTCGTGTCAAGGTGAAGGACATAGATACCTGTTACCGGGTGCTGGGGCAGATGCACAGCCTCTACAAACCACGCCCCGGCCGCTTCAAGGATTACATCGCCATCCCCAAGACCAACGGCTACCAGTCGCTGCACACCTCTCTGGTGGGGCCGCACGGGGTACCGGTGGAGGTGCAAATTCGCACCGAGTTCATGGATCAGATGGCCGACAAAGGGGTTGCCGCCCACTGGGCCTACAAGCAGGATGGCGACAGTTCGGGCACCACTGCCCAGATCCGCGCCCAGCGCTGGATGCAGAGCCTGCTGGAATTGCAACAGAGCGCCGGCAGCTCGTTTGAATTTATCGAAGGGGTCAAAACCGACCTCTTCCCCGACGAGATCTACGTGTTCACGCCGGAAGGGCGCATCATGGAGCTGCCCGCTGGCGCCACACCGGTGGACTTCGCCTACACGGTGCACACCGACATCGGCCATGCCTGCGTCGGTTCACGGGTCGACCGCCACCCCTACCCGCTCAGCAGCCCGCTGCACTCGGGTCAGACGGTGGAGATCATCACGGCGCCGGGCGCTCGCCCCAACGCAGCCTGGCTCAACTTCGTGGTGACCACCAAGGCTCGCTCCAAGATCCGCCAGTTCCTCAAGAACCTGCGCACCGAAGAGTCGGTGGTTCTGGGTCGCCGCCTGCTCAACCATGCGCTGGGCGCCAAGAATATCGAAGACATCCCCGAGCCGCGCATCAAGCAGGTGCTGGCCGATACCAAGCATGAGAACCTGCAGGGGCTGCTGGCCGATGTGGGCCTCGGCAACGCCATGAGCGTCATGGTGGCGCGCCGCATGCTGGGGGATGAACTGCCGCCGGAAGAGCAGCCCAAAACCAGCAGCAAGAAGATGCCGATCAAGGGTGCCGACGGCATGCTGGTCACCTTCGCCAACTGCTGCCGCCCGATCCCGGGAGATGCCATTATCGCCCACATCAGTCCGGGCAAGGGTCTGGTGATCCACCAGGAAGCCTGCCGCAACATCAAGGGCTACAGCAAGGAGCCGGACAAGTACCTGCCGGTGCAGTGGGAAGTGGACAAGGAGCAGGAACAGGAGTTCCGCACCGGCATCAGCATCGAGATCGTCAACCATCAGGGTGCGCTGGCCGAGCTGGCCAACGTGATTGCCGCCACCGGCGCCAATATTCACGCCATCAGCACCGAAGAGAAGGATGGCCGGGTCTATCAGGTCAGCCTGCTCATCACCACCAAGAGCCGCATCCACCTGGCCAACATCATGCGCAAGATCCGCGTGATGCCCAACGTGCTCAAGGTGAGCCGACAGAAGAACTGAACACAGGCGGCGCAAGCCGCCTGCTGCTTTTATAGAGACAAGCCATGACCCCCGAACGCTTCAAGCGCATCACCGACATGCTGGCCCAGCGTCAGCTCGATTTGACCGTCTGCATGGAAGAGGTCCATAAACCTCACAATCTGGCCGCTATCGTGCGTACCGCCGATGCCATCGGCATCCACCGGGTACACGCCGTCTGGCCCAAAACCTGGATCCACAAGCGCAAAGGCACCGCCCGCGGCAGCCAGAACTGGGTGGATGTAAAACTGCACCCGGACATCGGCAGCGCCGTTGCCGAGCTTAAAGCCTCCGGCATGCAGATCCTGGCGACTCACCTCTCCGACAGCTCGGTCGATTTTCGCGCCATCGACTACACCAAACCGACCGCCATTCTGGTGGGTCAGGAGAAGCACGGCATCGGTGAAGAGGCGCTGGCGCTGGCCGACCACCATATTGTCATTCCCATGGTGGGCATGGTGCAGTCCCTCAACGTCTCGGTGGCTGCTGCCGCCATCCTCTACGAGGCGCAGCGCCAGCGCGAGCTGGCCGGTTGCTATCAACGCGGCTGCCCGCTCACGCTGGAGGAGCAGAACAGCATCCTGTTCGAGGGGGGTTATCCTATCTATGCCCAGCTCTGCAAAGAGAAAGAGATGCCCTACCCCCAGCTCGGCCCGGCCGGTGAAATTCTGGCGGACGAAGAGTGGTGGCAGCGGA
Organism: Aeromonas sp. R4-1; assembly: GCF_040908325.1. Taxonomy (NCBI): domain Bacteria; kingdom Pseudomonadati; phylum Pseudomonadota; class Gammaproteobacteria; order Aeromonadales; family Aeromonadaceae; genus Aeromonas; species Aeromonas sp. R4-1. The sequence goes on along the minus strand of NZ_JBFODM010000035.1, from coordinate 37,940 downwards.
TGCAGCTGACCCGCAAAGGGTGGGCGCAGCAGAGCGAGCAGGACGACCTACAGGAGGAGTGATGGAGAACCCTTTTGGCAGCTGGCTGGAATCGCAAATCATCCGGGATCACCTGACCAACCCGAACATAGAGGCCGGCGACTACAGCTACTACTCCGGCTACTACCACGGCAAGCCGTTCGAGGATCACTGCGTCCGTTACCTGCTCGGCGATGGCTCGACCCGCGACACCTGGGAGAGCGGCCTCTGGGGCGAGGTGGATCGGCTGATCATCGGCAAGTTCTGCTCCATCGGCTCGGGCGCCACCTTCATGCTGGCAGGCAATCAGGGCCACCGGCTGGATTGGGTCTCCACCTTCCCGTTCAACCCCGACACCTTTGGCGAAGGGGCCCGCAGCGGCTTTCTGCGCAAGGGGGACACCCGGATTGGCAATGATGTCTGGATCGGCTCGGAAGCGATGATCATGCCCGGCATCACCATAGGTGACGGCGCCGTCATCGCCACCCGCGCCATGGTGACCAAGGATGTGGCCCCTTACACCATAGTCGGCGGCAACCCGGCCCAACCGATCCGCTGCCGTTTCAGCGATGAGCAGATCCTCATGCTGCAAGAGATGCAGTGGTGGGACTGGCCCCTGCCTCGCTTGCAAGCCTGCATGGCGCTACTCTGCTCGGGGGATATCGCCGCCCTTTATCACCATTGGCAACAGGAGTGTGCCTGATGAAATCCCTCTCTCTTTCCCTGTTGGCCCTGACCCTGTTTTCTGCCGGAGCCCTTGCCGTGACCAATACCTATCAGCTCACCAGCGAAGCCGATGTACCCAGCCTCTACCAGGAAACCCTGCCCGACTTCTGGCGCCAGCATGCGGTTGAAGGGGAGTTCAAGGGCAAGGACGGGGTGACCATCCGCTATGCTGCGCTACGGCAAGCCAAGGTTGATCGCGCCATCCTCATCGTCAATGGCCGGGTCGAGAGCTACCTCAAGTATCAGGAGCTGGCGTGGGATCTCTGGCGTCAGGGCTACAGCCTCTATCTCATCGACCATCGTGGTCAGGGGATGTCCGACCGGATGCTGAATGACCAGCAGAAGGGATATGTCGACCAGTTCGACGATTACGTGGTCGATCTGAAACAGTTTCACGACCAGATCATCATGGCGGACCAACCTGCCAAGCTGTTCCTGCTGGCCCACTCCATGGGCGGCGCCATCTCGGCCCGCTATCTGGAACGCTGGCCCGATGATATCAAGGCAGCCGTGCTCTCCTCCCCCATGCTGGGCATCAATCTCGGCGGTCTGCCCAAGTGGCTGGCCAAGGGATTGGCGAGCACCATAGGCACGGTCGGCGGCTGGATTGGCGAGCCTCCCTACGGCCCCGGTCAGGGCGCCTATCAGGATCACGGCTTTGCCGATAACGAACTGACTCACAGCCAGCCCCGCTATCAGGCCTTCCGCCAAATCTACGAGCAGCACCCGCAGATCAAGCTGGGTGGCGCCACCGCCCACTGGATTTATCAGGGGATCACAGGTGCCGATGCCGCCATCGCCGATGCGGGCGCCATCAAAACCCCGCTGCTGGTGCTGCAGGCTGGCAACGACAGCGTGGTGGACAATGCCGCGCAGGATCGCTTCTGCACCATTGCCAAGTGCGAAGGGGGTAAACCGCTGCGCATCGAGGGTGCCTGGCACGAGCTGTTTATCGAATCCGATGACAAGCGCCAGCCCGCCCTGACCGCGATGGTCGACTTTTTCGCCCGCTTCTGAGCTGGCTATTTTTTGTAACCCTAAATAAATGGGGTGACAGTGCGGGCTAAGGTAAACTGCCCCTGTTTTCAATCGATGCCGAGGTAATGATGTTCAAGGTAGTTGTATCCGATCTCGATGGCACTCTGCTCAACAAGCAGCACCAGATCTCTCCCCGTACCCGGGATACCCTGCACCGCCTGGTAGAGCAAGGTGTGAAATTCGTGGTCGCCACCGGCCGTCATCACGTTGACGTACGCAGCTTCCGCGATGCGCTGGGGATGGACATCTACCTCATTACTTCCAATGGCGCCGTGGTCCATGACAAACAGGATCAGCTGATTTTCAACCAGCCGCTGCCGACCGAGATCGCCGCCGAACTGATTGCGCTGGAGCGCGACCCCTCTATCCACCTCAATGTCTATCAGGGTGATGATTGGGTGGTGGAAGAAGAGCTGCCCTGGCTGCTGCAGTTCCACGACGAGTCAGGGTTCACCTATCGTCTGGTCGATGACCTGAAACAGGAACCGAAAGAGCAAATCAACAAGGTGTTCTACATCGGCGACCACAAGAAGCTGATGAAGATCGAGGCGCACCTCAACCAGCGCTATGGCGATCAGCTCAATGTCACCTTCTCCCTGCCGGACTGCCTCGAAGTAATGCACGCCGGGGTGCACAAGGGCAATGCGGTGCGTGCCGTGCTGGAGCAGAACGGGTTCGATATGTCGGAGGCAATCGCCTTCGGCGATGGCATGAACGACTTCGAGATGCTGACCATGGTGGGACGCGGCATCGTAATGGGCAACGCCCATGACCGCCTGAAAATGGCGCTGCCAGAGTATGAGCAGACCCTCACCTCTGACGAAGATGGCGTCGCCGTCTATCTGGAGAAGCTGTTCGAGCTGGAGAGCGTCAGCGCAGCCTGATCCTCTTCATCCCGACATTAGAGTCAGCAAAGCCTCACCATGTGAGGCTTTGTTTTTTCAGGGTCTCCAGCCAGGGATTGGGCCGCTGCCAGCTGAAGCTCTGGTTCGCTCCACCGTAGCATTCAGCCAGCCGCAGCGGCGTGCCGGGGGTATGGCGTCGTCCGGCCACATCGAGGCAGCGGGAAACCTTGCTGTTGAACAGCTTGTCTTTCTGCCACTCCCACTGCGCCTGACCGTCACAGGGTGCCAACATCAACTCGCTGTCGTTTTTGGCTTGCAAACAGAGATCCTGCAGGCGCAACTCACCCAGATCCCACTCGAACAGTTGATCGTCTTTTCCGCTGCAAGGTTGTGCCAACACCTTCTGTTGGGACACCGCAACGCAAAAATCACCGCTGGTCAGCAAGGGGGAGAGAGAACGCTCCTCCTGCGGTTGTGATGCAATGGAGCCCATCATCACATCGGTGGATGGCGGCTTGATGGTACAGCCACCCAGCAGCAAGGCAGCCAGCAGGGCGGGAGAGCAAGCAAAGGAAATTTTGTTATTCATGGAAAAATGCCTGAAATGGGCCGATGACATCCGGTTGTCAGTGACTCGAGGCTGAAGCATAACCGAAAGGCGGGGCGCGCTGCCCAAATAGAGTGTAAACAGACGTAACAGGGAGAGAGTACTGGCACGGCGGAGGCCGGAAAGCAAAAAACCCCGCCGAAGCGAGGTTTTTCTAAATGTGGTCGGTGATAAAGGATTCGAACCTTTGACCCTCTGGTCCCAAACCAGATGCGCTACCGGACTGCGCTAATCACCGAGGCTATTTCTTTCAAAATAGTTTACTTCAAAAAAACAAAGACGACCTGATGGTCATCCTCGTCATACAGCAAGTATGGTGCGAAGAGAGGGACTCGAACCCTCACACCCGGGGGGCACTAACACCTGAAGCTAGCGCGTCTACCAATTCCGCCACCTTCGCGTACCTGACAAGCTGTAAAATGGGGTGGCTGATGGGGCTCGAACCCACGACAACCGGAATCACAATCCGGGACTCTACCAACTGAGCTACAGCCACCACAGCTGTTTTCGTTCCACAACAACGCCCGTTTAACCGACGCACTTTTGATGGTGCGCCCGACAGGATTCGAACCTGTGACCTCTGCCTCCGGAGGGCAGCGCTCTATCCAGCTGAGCTACGGGCGCTACGCTGTCGAACGGGGCGCATTATTAATGATGGTTGCTGGTTTGTCTACACTTTTCTGTCACCGAAGCACTGTTCGTTGTTTTTTCAAGCACATTGCGCACTTTTCTTCCACTATTCCCCTGCTGCCAGCCGAAAAGGGGCAGATCGCAGTCGCAAATCGCCTTGCTGCCTTGACTTGATTTGATGCCCATCTAGAATGAATGAACGTTCATTCAATCGAAAGTCACACTGATGATTCTGGATAAAAAAGAGAGCATCTTCAACGCGGCCCATGAGGTGCTGGGTGAACGGGGTTTTCATGGTCTGTCGATTGCGGAAGTCGCCAAGAAGGCCAATGTTGCCACCGGCACCATCTATCGCTACTTCGGCGACAAGGATGATCTGATCCGGCAACTGCATCAGCACACTATCTTGCAGTGTGTGCCCATGGTCATGGCCGATGTAGCAATCGATAAAGTTTCATTTCAACAATTTCGCCAATTATGGCTCAATATTCATGCCATTTTTGTTAACGAACCCAACGCTATCCGGTGCAAATTGCAGTACGAGAGCTCTCCGCTAGGGGCAGAATTGGAGACCAATCCTGTCATTCTGGCTGCCTGGGAGCCTCTGGACCGATTTTTTGAACAGGGCGTTGAACAAGGATTGTTTATTGATTTACCGATACGGGCACTCCAGGTGTTGAGTCTGGACAGTGTCATGCATCTGGCCCTGCAGTGCAGGGTGCACAACATCACGCTGACCGAATCGCAGTTGGAAACCGCGATCCGGGCCAGCTGGAATGCCATTTTATCCCCCAATCTTTCCACCTCAGGAGCCTGTTCATGAAAAAGTGGATGGCCATTATGTTGCTGATAGCGATCGCCTTGTTTGGCAGCGTCATCGGCTTCAATTTGTTCAAACAGAAGATGATTGCCCAATACATGGCCAACCGGCCGGAACCCGAGTTCCCCGTCACCGCCATGGTGACCAAGGCGCAGGATTGGGTACCGACCATCGAAGCGATCGGCTTCATCGAGCCGAATCAGGGGGTGACCCTCTCCACCGAACTGGCCGGCACCATTGATGCCATCACCTTCGAGTCGGGCAAACCGGTCAAGGCTGACCAGCTGCTGCTGAGCCTGGACTCCACCGTGGAGCGGGCCAATCTGCGCGCCTCCCAGGCCAAGCTGCCGGCGGCAAAAGCCAAGTTCGATCGTTTCCAGAACCTCTACAAGACCAGCTCAATCTCCAAAGAGCAGCTGGATGAGGCCGAAGCGGCCTATCGCTCACTGGAAGCGGATATCGAGAGTCTGAAGGCGACCATTGCCCGTCGTGAAGTCCGTGCGCCCTTTAGCGGCGTGGTCGGCCTGCGCAATGTGTTCCTCGGTCAGTATCTGCAGCCGGGCACAGATATCGTGCGCCTGGAGGATACCAGCGTGATGCGCCTGCGCTTCACCGTGCCCCAGACCGATATCTCCAAAATCAAGCTGGGCCAGACAATCAAGATCAATGTGGATGCCTATCCGCAAACCCAGTTTGACGGTCACATCACCGCCATCGAACCTGCGGTCAACTTCCAGAGCGGCCTGATCCAGGTACAGGCAGACATTCCGAACAATGACGGTCAGCTGCGTTCCGGTATGTTCGCCCGCGCCAGCATCATTCTGCCGACGGTGAAAGATCAGATTGTGATCCCGCAAACCGCTATCTCCTTCACCCTTTACGGTCAGAACGTCTACGTGCTCAAAGAGGGCGAAGAGACCGACAAAGAGGGTAACAAGGTGAAAGTGCTGCGAGCCAAGCAGGTTGTGGTCAAGGCCGGTGAGCGCCGTGGCAACGATGTGCATGTGCTCTCCGGCATCCAGGCCGGTGACCAGATCGTACTGTCGGGTCAGGTTCGCCTGAGCAACGACACCAAGGTGCATGTGGTCGAGAACGATGCCCTGGCCGTTCCGGCACAAACCCCGATGCTGTAAGCGCGGAGATCTGCGATGCGATTTACTGACATATTTATAAAACGGCCTGTGCTGGCGATCTCGCTCAGCTTCCTGATCGCCTTGCTGGGCTTTCAGGCCATCTTCAAGATGCAGGTACGGGAATACCCCGAGGTGACCAACACGGTGATCACCGTCAGCACTGGCTACTATGGCGCCAGTTCTGATCTGATCCAGGGGTTCATCACCCAGCCGCTGGAACAGGCGGTCGCGCAAGCCGACAACATCGACTTCATGACCTCCTCCAGCCAGCTGGGCAGCTCCACCATCACTGCGTACATGAAGCTCAACACCGACCCCAACGCCGCGCTGTCCGACATCCTGGCGAAGGTGAACTCGGTGCGCTCCCAGTTGCCGAAAGAGGCGGAAGACCCGTCGGTCACCTCCTCCACCGGTTCAACCACGGCGGTGCTCTACCTCGGCTTTACCAGCCCGGAGCTCAACTCCAGCCAGATCACCGACTATCTGGAGCGGGTTATCAAGCCGCAGCTCTTTACTGTCGGCGGGGTCTCCAAGGTTGATCTCTACGGTGGTGTCGAGTTTGCCCTGCGGGTATGGCTGGATCCGGCCAAGATGGCGGCCTTCAACCTGACTGCCAGCGACGTGATGACGGTGCTCAACAGCAACAACTATCAGTCCGCGACAGGTCAGGCGACCGGTTACTTCACCCTGTTCAACGGCAACGCCGAGACCCAGGTCAAGGATGTCGACGAGCTGAAGCGTCTGGTCGTTGCTACCCGTGACGGCAAGGTGATCCGCCTTTCCGACATTGCCAAGGTGACCCTCGAGAAGAGCCACGACATCTATCGCGCCAGCGCCAACGGCCGCGAAGCCGTGGTCATGGCGGTCAACGCCGCGCCGACAGCCAACCCCATCAACATCGCCCACGATGTGCTGGCGTTGCTGCCTAGCCTTGAGCGCAACATGCCGAGCACCATGCGTCTCAACGTGATGTATGACTCCACCGTGGCGATCAACGAGTCCATCCACGAGGTTATCAAGACCATCCTGGAGGCAGCTGCCATCGTTCTGGTGGTCATCACCCTGTTCCTCGGTTCGTTCCGCGCGGTCATCATCCCGATCATCACCATTCCGCTCAGTCTTATCGGCGTGGTGATGATGATGGATATGTTCGGCTTCTCGATAAACCTGATGACCCTGCTGGCGATGGTGCTGGCGATCGGTCTGGTGGTGGATGACGCCATCGTGGTGCTGGAGAACGTCGACCGCCATATCAAGGAGGGGGAAGAACCGTTCCGGGCTGCCATTATCGGTACCCGTGAAATTGCGGTGCCGGTTATCGCCATGACGGTCACCCTGGCGGCGGTATACGCCCCTATCGCCCTGATGGGTGGTATCACCGGCTCCCTGTTTAAGGAGTTTGCCCTGACGCTGGCTGGCGCCGTGTTCGTCTCGGGCATCATCGCCCTGACTCTGTCCCCGATGATGTGTTCCAAGATGCTCAAGGCCAACGAGCAGCCGGGCAAGTTCGAGAGCACAGTCCACCACCTGCTGGAACGGATGACCGATCGCTACGACAGCATGCTGCACGCCGTGATGAAAAAGCGCCCCGTCATCGTGGTGTTCGCCGTCATCGTCTTCGCCAGCCTGCCGCTGCTGTTCAAGTTCATCCCGAGCGAACTGGCACCGTCAGAGGACAAGGGGGTAATGGCCGTGCTGGGTACCGCACCGTCCAACGCCAACCTGGACTACATCGAAAACACCATGGCGGATGTGAACAAGATCCTGGACGACCAGCCCGAGATCGCCTTCTCCCAGGTCTTCTCAGGGGTGTTCAACGCCAACCAGGCGTTCGGTATCGCCTCCATGGTGCCCTGGAGTCAGCGTGAAGCGAGCCAGAAAGAGGTGCTGGATCGGGTCGCCAATCTGGTGAAAGACATCCCGGGTATGGCCATCACCACCTTCCAGTTCCCGGAACTGCCGGGCGCATCGAGTGGTCTGCCGATCCAGTTCGTCATCACCACCCCGAACAGCTTCGAAAGCCTGTTCCTGGTGGCCGGTGAAATTCTGGCAGCGGCGCAGAGTAACGGTCAGTTCGTCTATTCGGATCTCGATCTGAACTACGACTCCGCCACCATGAAGATCCGCATCGACAAGGACAAGGCGGGTGCCTACGGCATCACCATGCAGGATATCGGAATCACCATGGGCACCATGATGGCGGACGGTTACGTCAACCGTATCGACCTGGATGGCCGCTCCTACGAGGTGATCCCGCAGGTCGAGCGCAAGTACCGACTCAATCCGGAGTCCATCAAGGGCTATTACGTGCGGGCCGCAGACGGCAAGTCGATCCCGCTCGGCAGCCTGATCAGCATTGAAGTGGTTGGCGAGCCCCGCGCCCTGCCCCACTTCAACCAGCTGAACTCCGCCACCATAGGCGCCGTTCCGGCTCCGGGCGTGGCCATGGGTGATGCGATCAACTGGTTCCAGACCACCGCCGACGAGAAGCTGCCGCAAGGCTACCGTTACGACTTCATGGGTGAAGCACGTCAGTTCGTCACCGAAGGCAATGCGCTCTATGCCACCTTCGCGCTGGCTCTGGCCATCATCTTCCTGGTGCTGGCAATCCAGTTCGAGTCGGTGCGTGACCCGCTGGTCATCATGGTCTCTGTACCGCTCGCCATTAGCGGGGCCTTGATTGCCCTGGCATGGGGGATGGCGACCATGAACATCTACTCCCAGGTGGGCCTCATCACCCTGGTGGGTCTGATTACCAAGCACGGTATCCTGATCTGTGAAGTAGCTAAGGAAGAGCAGCTGCTGCGCGGCATGAACCGGATGGAAGCCGTGATGCAGGCCGCCAAGGTGCGTCTGCGTCCGATCCTGATGACCACGGCGGCCATGATTGCCGGTCTGATCCCGCTGCTCTACGCCGCTGGCGCCGGTGCGGCACAGCGTTTCAGTATCGGTATCGTCATCGTGGCAGGTCTTGCCATCGGTACCCTGTTCACTCTGTTCGTGCTGCCGGTGATCTACACCTATCTGGCTTCCGAGCACAAACCCTTGCCGGTATTCGATGAAACCATTCCGCCCAAAGCAAACGGCGGACATTAATCATCAATCACATGCAAAGGCCCCGTATCGGGGCCTTTTTTATGCTTCGCAGGAAAGACGACATAAGTGCATGAAGCAGTTAAACTAAAAAACACCACATCCAGACCGCAAGGACGCCATGTCAGGACTCTTCACCAAGACCGCCAGGGCCGTAGGCCGCAACGGACTCTCATATCGCCTGCTCTCCTACATTCTGGTCTGCAGTACCGTATTGGCGATGATCATTACGGCGTTGCAACTCGCGTGGGATTACCGCAAGGATGTCGCCGTCATCGAAGACAGCATCGGCCAGATCGAGGCCTCGTTCCTGCAACCCATCGCCGCCAGCTTGTGGAACCTGGATGAAGAGCAGGTCAAAGTGCAAATTGAAGGGATCATGAACCTGCCAAACATGCAGTTCGTGATGGTCAAGGAGATGCTCGGCAACTCCGAAGTCCCGCTGCTGACCCAGGGGGTCGAACGGGAAAGCTATGATATCTCCCGCGAATTCAACCTCACCTATCAGGGTGAAATCGTCGGCAAGCTGTTCGTTGCCGCCTCTCTCGAGCAGATCTACCAGCGCCTCATCGAAAAATCGGTGCTGATCATGGTCAGCCAGACCATCAAGACCCTGGTAGTCTCATTTTGCATCCTGATCATCATTTACTATCTGGTGGTCAGGCACATCAACCGCATCGCCAACTACGCCCAGAAGTTCAACCTCGATCGGCTCGACATGGAGCTGGAGCTGGAAGGCCGCCCGCAGCCGCGCAAGAAACCCGATGAGCTGGATACCCTGGTCTCCACCCTCAACCAGATGCGTACCCGACTGCGTGACGAGCTGGTTGCCCGCCATCAGGCGGTGGAACAGCTGCAAAAGGAGCGGGACTTCTCCGCCACCCTGATCAACTCCGCCAACATGGTCATCTGCTGCATGGAACCGGATTTGACCATCGCCAGCATCAACCCGGCAGCCATCTTGCTGACCGGCTACCACCAGCAGGAGCTGTTACAACACAACTGGCTGGATCTCTTTGTCAGCCCGGCGCAACGGGAAGAGCTGAACGATATTCTGGCGGCGGAGGGTTCACTGTCAGACAAAGAGGTCATCATGCATGACCAGCAGGCTCATGAGCTGGTACTGCAGTGGACCTTCGTACCCTTCTACGATGGTCCCAACCTCAAGTACCAGATCGGCTTCGGCTACGACATCACCCAGCTGAAAAAGGTCGAGCGGGAGATAATCCAGCTCAACGAGCAGCTGGAAGGCAAGGTGGTGGAGCGTACCCGCAGCCTGAGCGAAGCCAACAACCAGCTGGGCAAGGCGTACGACGACCTGAAACAAGCCCAGCAGACCCTTGTGGAGTCGGAGAAGATGGCCTCCCTCGGCTCGCTGGTGGCCGGGGTGGCACATGAGATCAATACCCCCATCGGCATCAGTGTGACCGCCTCTTCCTACCTGCAGGAACGGGTCGCCGATTTCAAATCTCATATAGAGTCAAAACAGCTGTCTCGCTCCTATCTCAACGAGTTTACCGTCAACCTCGACGAGTCGATGCAGCTGCTGCAGAGCAACCTGCGGCGCGCCTCCGAGCTGATCGCCAGCTTCAAACAGGTGGCTGTCGACCAGTCATCGGAAGCACGCTACAACTTCAGCCTCGCCGACAACCTCCATCAGGTAGTGGTCTCGCTTGGCCACAAACTGAAGAAGAGCCAGTGCGAAGTGGATATCCAGTGCGATCCCAAGCTGTCTATCTTCTCCTTCCCGGGCAGTTTTACCCAGATCTACTCGAACCTGATCCTCAACTCCATCAACCACGGGTTCGACAACTGGGACAAACCGAAGAAGATCACCATCAAGGTGGAACAGCAGGGAGAGGAGCTGTTTATCGACTACTCGGACAACGGCCGCGGCATCCCGCCCGAAATCTTGCCGCGCATCTTCGATCCCTTCGTCACCTCCAAGCGGGGTCAGGGTGGCAGCGGTCTGGGCACCCACATCATCTACAACCTGGTGGTGCAACTGCTGAAAGGCCGTATCAGCTGTGCCAGCGAACCGGGCCAGGGCGCCCAGTTCCATATTCGCCTGCCGATACAACATAACTGAGCGCTGGCTCTTGTGAGCCAGCCGCTTTATCCCCATCATGCTGTGATTGCATTCTTAATGAGCGGAGAACCTCGCAATGGCACAGCATTTTGACTATATCGCCATCGGCGGCGGCAGCGGCGGCATCGCCTCTGCCAACCGGGCTGCCATGTACGGTAAGAAAGTTGCCCTGATTGAAGCCAAAGAGTTGGGTGGAACCTGCGTCAACGTAGGCTGCGTACCGAAGAAGGCCATGTGGTATGCAGGCCAGATCGCCGATGCCCTGAAATATGGCGCCGACTACGGCTTTGACACCACCCTCAACCACTTCAACTGGGCCAAGCTGGTCGAGTCCCGCCAGGCCTACATCGGCCGCATTCACCAGTCCTATCAGAACGTGCTGGGCAAGAACCAGATCACCGTCATCAAGGGCTTCGCCCGCTTCGTCAGCAGCAACACCATCGAGGTTAATGGCGAGCACTACACGGCCGATCATATCCTGATCGCTACCGGTGGCCGCCCGGAAATTCCGGCGATCCCGGGTGCCGAGCTGGGTATCGACTCCGACGGTTTCTTCGATCTGCAAAGCCAACCCAAGCGGGTTGCCGTGGTTGGAGCTGGCTACATCGCAGTCGAGATCGCCGGGGTGATGCAGGCGCTCGGCTCAGAGACCCATCTGGTGGTGCGCAAGCACGCGCCGCTGCGCAACTTCGACCCCATGATCCACGAGACACTGGTCGAAATCATGGCGCAGGAAGGGCCCCAGCTGCACACCCACGCCATTCCCAAAGCCGTGCTCAAGAACGCTGACAACAGCCTGACCCTGCAACTGGAAGATGGTCGCCACCTCACCGTCGACTGCCTGATCTGGGCCATCGGCCGGGTACCGGCTACCGACAACCTCAATCTTGCCGCCGCAGGCATCACGCTGGACGAGAAGGGCTTTATCCCGACCGACAAGTTCCAGAACACTTCCGTCGCCAACATCTATGCAGTGGGTGACAACACGGGTCGCATCCAGCTCACCCCGGTGGCCGTCGCTGCGGGCCGTCGCCTCTCCGAGCGGCTGTTCAACAACAAGCCGAACGAACACCTCAACTACGATCTGGTGCCGACCGTGGTGTTCAGCCACCCGCCCATCGGCACCATCGGCCTGACCGAACCGGAAGCCATCGCCCAATACGGCGAGGACCAGGTGAAGGTCTACCGCAGCCAGTTCACCGCCATGTACTCTGCGCTGACCCAGCATCGCCAGCCCACCCGGATGAAGCTGGTCTGCGTCGGCCCGGAAGAGAAGGTGGTCGGTTTGCACGGTATCGGCTTTGCGATGGACGAGATCCTGCAAGGTTTCGGCGTCGCCATGAAGATGGGCGCCACCAAAGCTGATTTCGACAACTGCGTGGCTATCCATCCGACCAGTGCTGAAGAGTTCGTCACTATGCGCTAAGGGCTGATGAAGTTGGCCTGTCACGAGCAGCCGGCGTCTACAGCCATGTAACCCCGCCCCTCAAACCCGGCTCAGGCCGGGTTTTTTGATCACTCCTCGCTATTTCTCTCGCAAATCCGTCGTTCTTTACGCCGATTTTACGCCTGCCACATGGCGCTTTATGGCGCCTTTACGCCTGTTTTACATACCCTTTTCAGCGTCAATGACACCAACAGAGTCGATATGGTCTTACATCGGCTCTCGCAGCTAATTATCTCAATGGAGTCGATATGAATTGGCTATATCTGCTGCTCGTCCTCGCCTTGATGGCCTATCTGATGCGCGCACTCACGCGCAGTCACGAGTGAGGGACTACCTATATGCAGCAAGAAATTATCTATCCGGTGGCCAGCAAACTGCCGAGCCTCGTGAGCAATCCAATACGAGCCCTGACGCACCGTGACCACGAGTGAGGAACTAGAACATGTGGCAAGAAATAATCTATCCGGTTGCCTTCGTGCTGCTGGTTCTGCTGCCGGCACCGCTGCTGGGCAACTACATCTACCGGGTATTTGAAGGCAAAATCCACTGGTTGGCACCGGTCGAGCGCGCCACGCTGGCTTGCTGTGGCACCGATGGACGGGAGCAGGACTGGAAGTCCTACGCCCTCAGCCTGCTGGCCTTCAACGGCGCCGGTTTCGGTCTGCTGTTCCTGATCCTGATGGCGCAGGGGTTGCTGCCCCTCAACCCGCAACAACTGCCGGGTCTGAGCTGGCAACTGGCATTCAACACCGCGGTCAGCTTTATGACCAACACCAACTGGCAAGCCTATTCCGGCGAGGCCAGCCTCTCCTACTTCAGCCAGATGGTTGGGCTGACCACCCAGAACTTCGTCTCCGCAGGGACGGGCGCCGCCGTCGCCATTGCCCTGTTCCGCGGCATCGCCCGCCAGCAGACCATCAACCTTGGCAACTTCTGGCAGGATCTGGTGCGTTTCTGCCTCTATATGCTGCTGCCCATCGCGCTGATCATGGCGCTGGTGCTGGTATGGCAAGGGGTGCCGCAAAGCCTCTCCGCCTATCTGCCGTTCCACGGTGTGGAAGGTCAGGAGCAGCTGCTGCCCCTCGGCCCGGCGGCCTCGCAGATCGCCATCAAGCAGCTGGGCTCCAACGGCGGCGGCTTCTTCGGCATCAACTCGGCACATCCGTTCGAGAACCCGACAGCCCTCTCCAACTGGCTGGAGATGGTCGCCCTGCTCACCATCGCTGCCGCCATGGTCTTTACTCTGGGCCGCTATGTGAAAGACATGGCCCACAGCCGCGCCATTCTCGGCGCCATGACCCTCATGCTGGTGCTGGGGCTCTTCATCTCCCTCTCCCAGGAGCTGAAACCGGATCACGCCCTCGCCCAGCTCACCACTGACGCCAGCAACATGACTGGCAACTGGGAAGGGAAGGAGAGCCGCTTCGGCCCTGTGCTCTCCAGCATCTGGGAAGTGGCGACCACTGCCGCCTCCAACGGTGCCGTCAACGCCATGCACGACAGCTTTACTCCACTCGGCGGCATGGTGGGTATGATCAACATGCTGCTGGGTGAGGTCATCTTCGGCGGGGTCGGCTCCGGTATCTACGGCATGATGCTGTTCGTGCTGCTGACCGTGTTCCTGTGCGGCCTGATGGTGGGACGCACCCCGACCTATCTGGGCAAACGCCTCGGCATCACCGAAATGAAGTGGGTGGTCGCCAGCATGCTGGTCATGCCGGTGGGGGTTTTGGTGATCGGTGGTGTCACCCTGCTGATGCCGGATGCCAACACCATCATCGGCCATGATGGCCCGCACGGTCTGTCACGCCTCATCTACGCGTACGCCTCGGCTGCCGGCAACAACGGCTCCGCCTTTGCCGGTTTTGCCGCCGGTGACAACTGGCAGTGCATCGCCATCGGTCTGGCCATGCTGCTCGGTCGCTTCGGCTACATCATTCCGGTACTGGCCATAGCCGGTCAGCTGGCCCGTGCGCCCCGTCAGGAGACGAGCGAAGGGGACTTCCCCATCAGCGGCCCGCTGTTCGTTACCCTGCTGATCATCACCGTCCTGCTGATAGGTGGCCTCTCCTTCCTGCCGGTGCTGGCACTGGGTCCGGTGGCCGAACATCTGAGCCTGATCGGAGGGGCGTTCTGATGAACCTGACCCTGTCGATCACCATCCGGATGCCAATGGCCAACTATCTGATGCTGGGAGCTTTCCAATGAGCAAGTCCACTGCAATGAGCACCGACACCATGTTGGTGAAGGGCAAAAAACAGAAATCACAGATCATCCAGGCAATGGTTGAGGCCCTTTATCGCTTCAATCCCAAGGCGCTGTTTGGCAGCCCCATCCTGTTCACCCTCTGGCTGGCCGCAGTCATGGCGACCGTGGAGTCCCTGCTGGGGCAGCCTTTCTCCGGCGTCGCCCCCTCGCTGGCCTGGCAGCTGACCGCCTGGCTCTGGCTGACCCTCTGGTTTGCCAACTTCGCGGAAACCCTGGCCGAGGGGCGCGGCAAGGCCCGCGCCGACAGCCTGAAAGCGGGCATGAGCCAGCTCAAGGCCCGCCGGGTGGCTAACGCAAAAGATGGTCAGGGCGAATGGGTACCCGCCACCAGCCTGATGAAGGGGGACCTGGTGCTGGTACGCAGCGGCGAGATGATCCCGGCCGACGGTGAAGTGATCGCCGGTATCGCCTCGGTCAACGAGGCCGCCATCACCGGCGAATCCGCCCCCGTCATCCGCGAATCGGGTACCGATCGCAGCGGTGTAACCGGCAATACCACCGTCGTTTCAGACGAGATCTGGGTACGCGTCAGCAACAATCCGGGCGAAAGCACGCTGGATCGGATGATTGCACTGGTGGAAGGGGCCAAGCGCCAGAAAACCCCCAACGAGATGGCGCTGGATGCCCTGCTGGTCGGGCTGACCCTGATCTTCCTGCTGGTGGTCGCCACCCTGCCCTGGTTCCTCGACTACAACGGCACCCAGGTACCGCGTCTCTACCTGATCGCTCTCTTTATCACCCTGATCCCGACCACCATTGGCGGCCTGCTCTCCGCCATCGGCATTGCCGGTATGGATCGACTGGTGAAGCTGAACGTCATCGCCAAATCTGGCCGTGCCGTCGAAGCGGCCGGTGACGTACGTACCCTGCTGCTGGACAAGACCGGCACCATCACCTTCGGTAACCGGATGGCCGACGAGTTGATCCCGGCACCGGGTGTCGACCCTGCCCTGCTGGCACAAGCGGCCATGCTGGCCTCGCTGGGTGACAACACCCCGGAGGGCAAATCCATCCTGACTCTGGCCAGCAAGAGCATGGCCAAGCCGAGCCAGCTGGAGAGCGACAAGGTGATCCCCTTCAGCGCCGAGACTCGCCTGAGCGGACTGGATCGCAACGGTCATCAATATCGCAAGGGGGCGGTGGATGCCGTGTTGAACTACCTCAGCCTCGACCGCAAGGCGGTGCCTGAGCTGGTGCTCAAGTCGGTCGACAGTATCGCCCGTCAGGGGGGTACTCCGCTGCTGGTCTGCACGCAGGAGAAACTGCTGGGGGTGGTCTACCTCAAGGACATCATCAAGCCCGGTATCAAGGCTCGCTTCCAGATCCTGCGCCACATGGGTATCCGCACCGTGATGATCACCGGCGACAACCCGAAAACCGCCGCCGCCATCGCCGCCGAAGCCGGGGTGGATGACTTCATCGCCGAAGCGACGCCGGAGAAGAAGCTCGCCTATATCCGTCAGGAGCAGGCCGATGGTCGTCTGGTCGCCATGTGCGGTGACGGCGCCAACGACGCGCCCGCGCTGGCACAGGCTGACGTGGGGCTGGCCATGAACGAGGGCACCCAGGCCGCCAAGGAGGCGGGCAACCTGGTGGATCTCGACTCCAACCCCACCAAGCTGCTGGACGTGGTGCTGGTCGGCAAACAGCTGCTGGTGACCCGTGGCGCCCTGACCACCTTCTCCATCGCCAACGACGTGGCCAAGTACTTCGCCATCCTGCCAGCCCTGTTCATCGCCGCCTACCCGCAACTGGGGGCACTGAACCTGATGCAGCTGGGCAGCCCGCAGAGCGCCATCCTGTCGGCCATCATCTTCAACGCCCTGATCATTGTGGTGCTGGTGCCGCTGGCACTGCGTGGTGTCGACCTGAAAGGCTCGGCCGCCAGCCTGCTGCGCCGCAACCTGCTGATCTACGGTGTCGGTGGCCTGCTGGTGCCTTTTATCGGCATCAAGCTGATCGATCTGGTCATTACCGGCCTGGGTCTGGTGTAACGACATAATCGGGATGCGGGTCAGACCCGCATCCCCTGCCATCCATTTGGAGCAAGAGAATCATGATAGCAATCAGAACCCTGTTGACCCTGACCCTGCTGCTGGGAGTGGGTTATCCGCTGGCGGTGACCGGGCTGGCCCAACTGCTGTTCCCCTGGCAGGCCAACGGCAGCCAGCTGACCGACAGCAAACAACAGCTCATCGGCAGCGCCCTGCTGGGGCAGAAATTCGAGCGGGCTGACTATTTCCATCCCCGTCCCTCCGCCAGCGACTTCAACACCATAGGCGGCAGCGCCAGCGACTTCAACACTATAGGCGGCAGCGCCAGCAATCTGGGGATGAGCTCACCGCTGCGGGCAGAGTTTGCCGAACAGGCAGCCAAGGCTCAGCCTGGAACCCGCTCCCCCGCCATGCTGACCCGCTCCGCCTCCGGCCTCGATCCCCACCTGCCGCTGGATGCGGTGCTGGCTCAGGTCGACCGCGTCGCCAAAGAACGTGGACTGGATCCCGCCCAACTGACGGAGCAGGTCAAGTCGGCCACACAAGCTGGTATCCTTGGCCCGCAGGTGGTCAACATTCTCCAGCTGAATCTGCAACTGGACCATAAAAAGGGCGCCTGATGGCGCCCATTCCGGTTTGGTGATGACCTCGATTTTCGAAACGGGCGGTTGGCTCGATAGGGATAACAATGGCTGATGTAACAAGCGCTGATGCCCTGCTGACGATTCTGATGCAGGAGCATGGGGATGCGTGATGAGGTAAGGGCCGACGCCCTGCTGGCGAGCCTGGAACAGGAGCACAAGGGCAAGCTGAAGGTGTTTCTCGGGGCCGCTCCCGGCGTGGGCAAGACCTACGCCATGCTGCAGGCGGTGCGGGAGCAGGCCAAAGAGGGGGTAGACATCCTGATCGGCGTGGTGGAGACCCACGGCCGGCAGGAGACCCTGGCTCTGCTCGACAAGCTCGCCATCATGCCGCGCAAGATCCACATGCACCGCCAGCAGCGACTGGAGGAGATGGATCTCGACGGCCTGCTCGCCCGCAAACCGGCCATCGCCGTGGTGGACGAACTGGCACACAGCAACGCCCCCGGCAGCCGCCACGAGAAGCGTTGGCAGGATGTAGAGGAGCTGCTCAACGCCGGGATCGACGTCTACACCACCCTCAACGTGCAGCATCTGGAGAGTCTCAACGATCTGGTGTGGCAGCTGACCGGGGTCAGGGTGAAAGAGACCCTGCCCGATCAGGTGCTGCTGGAAGCCGACAGTCTGGTGCTGATCGACCTGCCCCCCAAGGAGCTGCTCGGCCGCCTCAAGGAGGGCAAGGTCTATGTGCCCCATCAGGCCAAGGCTGCCCTGCAATCCTTCTTCTCCCTCAACAACCTCACCGCATTGCGGGAGCTGGCGATGCAGACCGCCGCCAGCCATGTGGAGGGCGATCTGCAACTGCAGTGGCAGGCAGCAGGCAAGAGCACCTTGCCGCTGCGGGGCAAGCTAATGGTTTGCCTCGGTGACCTGCACGGCTCGGCGCTGGTGCGCTACGGCCACCGCTTTGCCCAGCGCCGTCAGCTCCCGTGGCTGGTGGTGCATGTCGACAGCAATGGCCGCCGCTCGGCCGATGTGGAGCAGGCGCTGGCGCTCGCCTCCCACCTCGGCGCCAAGGTGCTGACCCTCTCCAGTCCGGCGGTCGCCAACACCCTGCTGGAGACCGCCGAACAGCAACAGGTCTCCCAGCTGCTGCTCGGCAAACCTCACAAGGCGCCGTGGCGCCGCTCGTTGGTGCAACACCTGCTCAAACAGGCGCAGGGGCTCGAAATCACGCTGGTCGATACCGAGAAGCAGAAGCCCGAAGTGGGAATGCGCGTCCCGACCCCGAAGGATATTCACCACAGCCTGCTGGCGGTGACCATCATGGGGATCACCTCGGCCGCCGCCTGGGGGCTCTCCTACTGGCTGCCGCCCGCAGCTTTGCCGCTCATCTTCGTGCTGGGGGTGCTGGCGACCGCCCTCACCACCAGTCTGGTGCCCGCCACGCTGGCGGCTGTGCTGGGCTTTATCGCCCACAATCTGCTCTTCACCGCCCCCTACTTCTCCCTGAGCGTCGCCAACCACAGCGACCTGCTCACCCTGTTTGTGCTGCTTATCGTCGGCATGACGGCGGGACGGCTCGCCTCCCGCCAGCGGCAACAGCTGATCGGTCTGCGCGAGACCCAGCAGCTGGGCAATGCCCTGCTCTCCCTCAGTCAGGGGCTGGCCACCGCCAGCAGCCCGGAGGAGGTGCTGAGACAAGGTGCCCAGGCCATTTCACTGGCGCTCGGCCAGCCGACCGTGGTGATCGACAAGGAGTTCAACGATCGGCTCGGCAACGAGAAGCACAGGCCCGGCCAGACCGACAAGGCGGCCATCGACTGGTGTCTGGCCCAGAAGCAGAGCGCCGGGGCCCACACTGCAACCCTCAATGCTGCCGAGGCCCAGTATCACCATCTCAGCGACGATCTGGTGATCGGCATAACGCTGGCCAATCCGCTCTCCTCATCCGCCGAGCATCAGCTGCAGGCACTGCTCACCGATATTCGCGCCGCGCTGGCGCGGATCGACCTCAACGAGCGGCTGGCCGACAGCCAGCTGCAGGCGGAGACCGACCGGATGCGCGCAGCCTTGCTTTCCTCGGTCTCCCACGATTTGAAGACCCCCTTGGCGACCATCATGGGGGCTGGCAGCACCCTGCTGGAATATGGTGACCGGATCCCCGCCGAAGACCGTGACGAACTGCTCCACTCGGTGCAGGAGGAGGCGCGCCGCCTCCACAGCTATGTGCAGAATCTGCTGGATATGACCCGCATCGGCTCCCCCGACTTCCAGCTGAAACGGGACTGGGTCGATCTGGCAGATCTGGTGGAGAGCGCCCGCAAGCGGCTCGAATCCTCCTGGCGCCAGCACAAGCTGCGGGTCCATTTCGATCAGCATGTGCCCCAGCTCTATGTCCATGGCGCCCTGATCGAGCAGGTGCTGGTCAACATCCTCGACAACGCCTCCCGCTACTCGCCGGCAGGCACCCCCATCGAGTTCAAGGTGATGGTGGCCGAACCCGACCTCATCATCGACATCATCGATATCGGGGTCGGTATCGCCGAGTCGGATCGGGAGAAGATCTTCAACCTCTTCTACACCCAGCCGGTTGGCGATTGCGGCAGCCGTGGCACCGGACTTGGCCTCGCCATTTCCCGCGCTATGATAGAGGCCCACGGCGGCAAGATTTGGGCCTTCTCCGGCCCCAATGGCAACGGCACCTGCATGCGCATCTCCCTGCCGCTTGCTCTCAATTCACCGGAGGTCTGATAGTTGACCGCCAGATCGGGTCACTCAGCCCCTCCCACCATTCGCCTCTGGAGGTTCGATGGCGCACATTCTGGTCATAGATGATGAAGCGGCGATCCGTCGCTTTCTGCGGATCAGCCTGATTGCCGAAGGGCATCAGGTGAGTGAGGCGGTGGGGGTCAATGAAGGGCTGGAGCAATACCGCCACCTCAACCCCGATCTGGTGATCCTCGATCTTGGTCTGCCGGATGGCGATGGCATTCAGGTGTTGCAGGCAATTCGCGAGCACCACCCCAATCCGGTGCTGGTGTTGTCGGCCCGCGATTCAGAGCAGGAGAAGGTGCGGCTGCTGGATGCCGGTGCCAACGACTACATGAGCAAGCCGTTCGGCATCGGCGAGATGATGGCCCGCATCCGTGTGCTCTTGCGCCAGCGGGCTGGCGTCAGCAGCGGCGAGCGGCGCCACTTCCCCCAATGCGGCCTGACGCTCGATATCAGCAGCCACAAGGTAACCATGAAAGACGAGGAGATCCCCCTCTCCCGCAAGGAGTTCGCCCTGCTGCAGGCGCTGGTGTGCCACCCCGGCAAGCTGGTGATGCAGACCCAGCTGCTCAATGACATCTGGGGGCCGAGCCACAAGGAGGACACCCACTACCTGCGCATCGTCATCGCCAGTCTGCGCAAAAAGCTGGGGGATAACCCCCAGCAACCGACGCTTATCGAGACCGAATCAGGTATCGGCTACCGCTTTATCGGCAACTGATGTTTCACGTGGAACGACGCCCACTGCAAATCAGCGCCAATAGACCGCAGCCACTCAGCAACAGGCCGAGATCCTGCAATCCGGCCGCCACCGCCAACCCCAAACTGAGCAGCAGGTAGTAGCCAAGCCCGAACAGGGCGCCAGCACTGCCTGCCACCTCGCGATAGGCCAGCAGCGCCTGACTCAGCACATTGGGAATAGCCAGCCCGAAAGCGACGACGACACCCATCATGGGCAACAGGAACCAGAGGCTGGCCTGACTCGCCCATACCAGCAGCCCGGCAACCAGCGCCAGAGCGCAAGCCAGTCTGATCAGAGAGGATGGCAACCACCCCCTCCCCAGCAGATGCTTGTTGAGCAGGCTGCCGAGCAGAGTCGCCAGCGCCAGCAAGATCCCCGAATAGCCAAACTCGCCGGAGCTCAATCCCAATCCGGCAAACAGGAATGGGGCCAGACTGTAGTAGCCAAACAGCATGGTGTTGAACAGGGCGACCAGCATGGCACTGCGCCAGAGTCCGCCATCCTTCATCATCCGGCGCGCCAGCGGCCAGAGTTCGACTTGCCGGGTGGTGGCCGGACGGGTTTCCGGCAGTTGCCAGCAGGTCACCAGCAGCAAGCCTACCGCCAGTACCAGCAGACCGCTGAACACCCCGAGATAGCCGAACCCGCTCGCCAGCTGACCGCCACTGAGAAACCCCAGCACCGGGCTCAAGGAAAGCGCTATGCCCATCACCGAGAAGACCCGTGCCAGATCGCTGCCCTGATAGCTGTCGCGCAGCATGGTCTGGGTCACCACGGATCCCACGGCTGCGCCAAAGGCCGAGATGACCCGGGCCAACAGCAGGGTTTCAAACTGGTTGGCCAGCAGCGCCAGCAAGGTGCCGACGCCATAGGTGAGCAGACCCGCCAGCATGGCGGGGCGCCGCCCAATCAGATCGCAGAGCCGTCCCCAGCAGACCACGCCCACCGCAAACGCCAGAAAATAGACCGACAAGGTCTGGGATGCCTGCCCTTCGCTCACCCGAAACTGGCTGGCGATATGGGTCAGGACCGGGCTGTAGATAGTCTCCACAATTTGGGGAAACATCATCAATCCCACCACCAGCCAGAGCGGTGGCAACTTGTTGTTCATGACAAACCTCCTTCACAAGAGGTCGCCATTCTAGAGAGATGCCGATTGTCTGATTACAATAATCAGGACTATAAATATCAAAAATCGGACATATGGCCTTTATTCTTCCCGATCACCCTTTTGACCCCGACCAGCTGACGGGCAGCGTGATCGGCATCGCCTCCGCCCTCGGTTGGCACGACTCGGGTCTGCATCAACATCAACGCCATCAGCTGCTGTTCGCCCAATCCGGCTGCATGACCATGGAGCTGGAAGGACGGGTCTGCCTGCTGCCACCCACCCGCGCCGCCTGGCTGCCAGCGGGCACCGCCCACCGGGTACTGATGCGCGGTGTGGTGGCCTACCGATCCCTCTACTTCCAGCCGCACCCCGAGTTGCCCGGCACGGTCGAAGTGCTGGCGGTCAATCCGCTGCTGCACGAACTGATCGAACGGATGGCGCTCTGGCCGTGGGACAAACCGCAAGAGCAGCAGCAACGAACGGTGGCACTGTTTATGGAGGAGTTGGGGCAGGCGCCACGGGAGTCGTGGCAGTTGCCGCTGCCGACCGATCCCAGACTGGGCGACTGGCTACAGCAGTTGAAACGGGGGAATGCCCTGCCCGATCGGCTCAACCGGCTGGCCGAACGGGTGGGTGCCAGTGACAAGACCATTGGCCGCATCTTCATGCGGGAGACCGGCATGAGCTATCAGGCGTGGCGTCAGCAGTGGCGGCTGTTGCGCGCCATGGAGCTGCTGGCCGAAAGCGAACCCATCAGCCGGATTGCCGCTGCGCTGGAGTTCTCCAGCGACAGCGCCTTCATCAGCTTCTTCAAACAACATACGGGACAGACCCCCCTGCGCTACCTCAACTCTCGGGGTGAGTCGCCACAGCCTGACTCGCCTCCACCACCAGGGTATCCAGCGCCAGCGGCTTGAGATTGTGCAACGCATCCTGCACCACGGCATGAGATGCCTGTTGCAACTCGCTCTGCACATCTTGCTCCAGTTGGGCACTCTCCAGCTCGGGCCGCGGGTTTTCGTTGGCCATCACGTTCAGGCTCAGGGCACTCACAATCAGGGTAGCGATCAGGCTTTTCATCTGGTTTGCTCCGGTATGGTTGAGATGACCAGATAGCTATTCCAATAGTTGTGCCAATCCTCACGCAATTCATAACATTATGATTTTGTTTAAATTAACTATATATCGATACCAAATTGAGTCGCAAAATGCATCCCACTCGGTCATTTTTAAACCAACAGTTGGTGCTTTTAACCACGCTTGATTTTTGCACCATGTTCCACGTGGAACGTCCCATCTTTTTGATCGACACCCGCTTTTAAACTGAGCTATGGTGCTACATCCCCGTAACTCAAATCTGGATCTGTCACTGAATGGAATTTTCCTTGTTCGGCGAGAAGTTCACTCGCCACGCCGGCATTACCCAACTCATGGATGACCTCAATCAGGGGCTGACCAATCCGGACGCCATCATGCTGGGTGGCGGCAATCCGGCCCCGATCCCCGCCATGCTGGAGCGCTTTCAGGCCGAGGCCAAAACCCTGCTCGACAACGGCGAACTGGTGAAGGCGATGGCCAACTACGATGGCCCGCAAGGCAAAGACAGGTTCACCAGGGCGCTAGCCGGACTGCTCAGAAAGGAGCTGGGCTGGGATATCTCGGCCCGCAATATCGCCCTGACCAACGGCAGCCAGAATGCCTTCTTCTACCTGTTCAACCTGCTAGCCGGTGAATTTGCCGATGGCCGCAAGAAGAAGGTGCTGTTCCCGCTCGCCCCCGAGTACATCGGCTATGCCGACTCGGCGCTGGCCGACGACTACTTCGTGGCCTACAAGCCCACCATAGAGAAGCTGGCCGATGGTCAGTTCAAGTACCACGTGGATTTCGAGAGCCTGCAGGTGGGTGACGATATCGGGGTGATCTGCGTCTCCCGCCCGACCAATCCCACCGGCAACGTGCTGACCAACGAAGAGATCGAACACCTCGATCAGATCGCCCGCGACAAGGGAATCCCGCTGCTGATCGACAACGCCTACGGCGTCCCCTTCCCGGGCATTATCTTCAGCGAAGCCAAGCCGTTCTGGAACGCCAACACCATTCTCTGCATGAGCCTCTCCAAGCTGGGTTTGCCGGGCACCCGTTGCGGCATAGTCATCGCCGACGAGAAGATCATTCAGGCCATCACCAACCTGAGCGGCATCATCAATCTGGCGCCGGGCAGTCTGGGACCCGCCATCACCATCCCGATGATCGAGAGCGGCGAGATCATCGCCCTCAGCGAACAGGTGGTGAAGCCCTTCTATCAGCAGAAGGCGGAGCTGGCGGTGCAGCTGCTGCGCGAAGCGATCCCCAACCCGCGCTTCCATATCCACAAGCCGGAAGGCGCCCTCTTCCTCTGGCTCTGGTTTGAAGGCTTGCCGATCCACTGTCAGGAACTCTATGAGCGACTGAAGGCGAAGAACCTGCTGATCGTGCCGGGTCACTACTTCTTCCCCGGCATCGACGACCCAGAGTGGCGCCACAGCCAGGAGTGCATCCGCCTCAACTACTCCCAGAGCGAGGAGCTGGTGCGCCGCGGCATCGCCATTCTGGCCGACGAAATCAACGCCCTCTACGCTGGTTAATCCAATCCAGCGATACAAAACAGAAAGGCCTGCAGATGCAGGCCTTTGTTGTTTATCGCGATCCGGTTTACTTAGCCGGGCAGCGCCAGCTGCTCGGGTTTGCCGATAGGGATGGCGCGGGGCTTGAGTGCCTCCGGCAGTTCGCGTGCCAGATCGATGGTCAGCAGACCATGCTCCAGCTTGGCGCCCTGCACTTCCACGTGCTGGCTCAGCTTGAAGGCGAGCTCGAAGTCACGCTCGGCAATCCCCTGATGGAGGAACTGACGCTCACCGGCCGCAGCCCCTTTGCGCCCCTTCACCTTGAGGGTGCCGTTTTCGGTCTCCAGCTCCAGCTCTTCGCGCTCGAAGCCAGCCACGGCGACCGTGATGCGATAGCCATCCTGATCGCGCTTTTCAATGTTGTACGGGGGGTAAGCGGCTGTCTTCTGCTCGAACAGACCTTCCAGCTCACGGGCCATCCGCTCGAAGCCGACGGCGTTGGAATAGAGATGAGAGAAATCGAGGTTACGCATAATCCTATCCTTCTAATAAGCAACAGGTTCAACTCTCCACAGGCCCGTCATCGGCACCCGGGAAATTTTAAAATTTCAGTGAATTCGAGCTATCAGCCGTTGATCTCTATCTTGCGCGGCTTCATCGCCTCGGGCACTTCACGCACCAGTTCGATGTGCAGCAAGCCGTTTTTCAGGTCGGCCCCTTTCACCCGCACATAGTCGGCCAGCTGGAAGCGGCGCTCGAAACCACGTTCGGCGATTCCCTGATAGAGATAATTGCGCCCGGTGTCGGCCTGCTTGTTGCCTTTCACCGTCAGCAGATTTTCCTGGAAGCTCAGCTCCAGCTCTTCCTGAGTAAAGCCCGCCACCGCCATGCTGATGCGGTAGTCGTTGTCACCCAGCTGCTCGATGTTGTAGGGGGGATAACCGGCATTGCCATTGCTGGCCGCAGATTCGATGAGATTGGCCAGACGATCGAAACCGATGGCAGAACGATAGAGCGGAGAAAAGTCGATAGAACGCATAGTATTACCCTCTTATGAGCGATAACGGATTGTTTGCCCTCCTTATGGACGGGCGCCTGGTCGAAACCTCTGTCGAGCGTTCCGGCCTTGTTACCTATATAGGGGCTCACTTTTTCCTTTCAAGGGGATTTTTTCAAATTTTTTAAATGGCCGCGCCGACCTTTGGCACATCAACCTGTTGGCCCAATAGTGATGATAATCGACCCGTGGGCCACTGATGGCAACTCGCTCCGCCCCCCATAATGGGTTGCATATCCACCAGCCAACATGGAGCCATCCCATGAAGATTACCCAGGTTCGCAACGCCACCTTGCTGCTCGACTATGCGGGCACCCGCTTTCTGATCGACCCCATGCTCTCGGCCAAGGGGGCCTTCCCCGGCTTTGAGGGCACCGCCAACAGCCAGCTGCGCAATCCGCTGGTCGAGCTGCCGCTACCGATCGATGAGCTGGTCGATGTGGACGCCGTTATCGTCACCCACGACCATCCCGACCACTGGGATGATGCCGCCAGAGCCCTGATCCCCAAACATCTGCCGCTCTTGGTACAACATCAGAAAGATGCTGATGCCATTCGTGCCAGTGGCTTTGAGGATGTGCGCCTGCTGAGCGACCAGCCCGAGTTTGCCGGCATTCGCCTGCAGCAGACCGGTGGCCAGCACGGCAGCGACCAGTTGATGGCGGTACTGGGCGAGCGGATGGGAGAAGTGTGCGGCGTGGTCTTCTCCCACCCCGATGAACAGTGCCTCTATCTGGCCGGTGATACCATCTGGCATCCCCGGGTCAAGCAAGCCCTGCAACAGCATAAACCCGAGGTCATTATCCTCAACTGCGGCGATGCACAGGTGCCCGGGCTCGGTTCCATCATCATGGGCAAGGAGGATGTCGCCGCCGTTTATCAGGCCGCACCGCAAGCCACGCTGATCGCCAGCCATATGGAGGCGGTCAACCACGCCGTGCTGTCACGCCAGGAGCTGCGCGACTATCTGGCGGTACGGGGCATGACGGATCGGGTACGGGTGCCGGAAGATGGCGAGGCGATATCGCTGTGATCCGCAGGAGGGCCATGCCAGACATGGCCCTTCGGCTTTCACAGCCTGACGTTTATGATGAGTGGTCTGCGCACAGAGAGGAGCCTACACCATGACCACCCCGATCGTTGCCGTGGTGACCTTCGATCACTTCAGCCCTTTTCACTGCGCCGTCCCCTGCCTCATCTTCGGCGACATCCTGCCGGGCCAGCCACTGTTCGAGCTCAAGATCTGCTGCGGCGATGGCAACCGCCACGCACACTCGGCACAAGGCTTCACCATTCAGGCGCCCCATGGGCTGGAGGAGCTGGCCGAGGCGAAGATCATCATTATTCCCTTCTGGCACGACCCGGCCGCACGACCACCCGCACCGCTGCTCGATGCCCTGATTGCCGCCAGAGCCAGAGGTGCCCGACTGGTCGGTCTATGCCTCGGCACCTATGTGCTCGCCTACGCCGGACTGCTTAATGGTCGCAAGGCATCGACCCACTGGGAGTACGAACAGGATTTCTGCCGCCGCTTTCCCTGCGTGCAGCTAGATACCAACGCCCTCTATGTGGATGACGATGGGCTGGTCACCTCGGCAGGCACCGCTGCCGGGCTGGACTGCTGCCTCTATCTGGTGCGCCAGTACCACGGCTCGGCCATCGCCAACAAGGTGGCGCGGCGGCTGGTGATCCCGCCCCACCGGGAAGGGGGTCAGGCCCAGTTTATCGAGCAGCCGGTGCCCACCTCCACCCGCGATGTCCGGATGAACCAGTTGCTCGACCACCTGCGTGCCCATCTGGCCGAGCCTCACACCCTGGACTCTCTGGCAGCCCACACCCTGATGAGTCGGCGCACCTTTACCCGCCGTTTTTATCAGGCAACCGGCCTCTCGGTGGGGGAATGGCTGCTGGCGGAACGGCTCAGGCGCAGTCAGGAGCTGCTGGAGGTAAGCGGCCATTCCATCGATCGCATCGCCGAGCTGGTTGGCTTCAAGAGTGCCACCTCCCTGCGCAATCACTTCCGTGCCCGCTTTGCCATCTCCCCCAGCGAGTGGCGACGATCTTTTCGTGGCCAGAACTCCTGATGATGCCCGCTGTACCTGCTCACCTCGCTATGGCAGGCTAACCAGAGATCCCGAGGAGTCATTCCATGTCCCGTTCCGAACGCCTATTGGCCCTGCTCCAGCTGCTACGCGGCCACCGCTACGCCATCACAGGCGCGGAACTGGCCAGCCAGCTTGGCATCAGCCTGCGCACCCTCTATCGGGATATCGCCACCCTGCAGGCGCAAGGTGCCCATATCGAGGGCGAACCGGGGATCGGCTATGTGCTGCGTCCCGGCTTCATGCTGCCGCCATTGATGTTCAGTGAAGAGGAGCTGGATGCGCTGGTGCTGGGGTCACGCTGGGTAGTCGCCCATGGTGACGGATCCTTGAGTGCATCGGCCAGCAGTGCGCTGGCCAAAATAGAAGCCGTGCTGCCCGCCGACTATCGCCAGCAGCTCCAGAGCAATGCCCTGCTGATCGGCACCTCCCGCAGCGACAGCCTCACCGATGAAGCCCCGCTGCGCAGCGCCATCCGCCAGCAACGCAAGGTGACCCTGCTCTATCGCGATCTCAAGGATGAGGCCTCTGAGCGCACCGTCTGGCCCTTTGCCCTCGGCTACTTCGAACAGGTACGGGTACTGGTGGCCTGGTGCGAACTGCGTCAGGGCTTTCGCCACTTTCGGGTCGATCGCATCACCCGGATGCAACCGCAAGATTGCCGCTATCCAAAAAGCAGAGAGAGCCTGCTGAAGGAGTGGCGCACCACCCAGCAGATCCCGCAGCCGAAATTCATTGCTGACAGAAACTGACAGCAGGTAGCACCATGCTGACGGGGTCGGCGCCAATGCGCCATCTCATCAGCAAGGAGCATCACCATGTTAGTCCCCCAGTTCACCATCCTCTACGTTACCAACCCGGCCCGCAGCGCGCTCTTCTACCGCGAGCTGTTCGGGCGTGAACCGGTGGAGGAGTCACCTACCTTTGCCATGTTCGTGTTCGAGTCAGGCGCCAGACTGGCACTCTGGTCCAGCGCCACTGTTGAACCTGCCGTGACCCAAACGGCCGGAGCGATGGAGCTGGCCTTCGCCCTCCCCGATGATGATGCCGTCGATCGCCTGTCTGCCGAATGGCTGGCACGCGGGCTCACCCTGATCCAGGCGCCGACCAAGATGGAGTTTGGCTACACCTGCATGGCCCTCGATCCGGATGGCCATCGTCTGCGCCTCTACTGGCCGGCACCTGAGCTGCTGGGGTAATCCGGTTCAATGTTCCACGTGGAACGAGCAACATCCTCCGCCAGAAAAGCAAAAAGCCGCTCACAGGGAGCGGCTTTTTTATATCGAGCTGACAGCGTCGATTAGACGTCGAGGTTGGCTACGCGCAGGGCGTTGGTCTCGATAAAGTCACGACGCGGCTCAACGGCATCACCCATCAGGGTGGAGAAGAGCTGGTCAGCACCGACGGCGTCGTCGATGGTGACGCGCAGCATGCGGCGGGCTTCCGGATCCATGGTGGTTTCCCACAGCTGGTCCGGGTTCATCTCACCCAGCCCTTTATAGCGCTGGATGTAGATGCCGCGCTTGCCTTCGCCCATCAGCCACTCGACGGCTTCCACGAAGTTGGCAACCGGTTTGACCTTCTCGCCACGCTTGATGAAACCACCTTCCTCAATCAGGTTGGCGATCTCCTTGCCCAGCGAGACCAGTTGACGGTACTCACCGGACTGCAGGAAGTCGTAGCTGAGCGGATATTCGCGGTCAACACCGTGCTGACGAACCACGGCGTGCGGAACGTACAGGCTACGCTCTTCATCACGACGAACCTGGATCTGGTACTGGATACCGTGGTTGCTCTCGTTGAGCACGGCTTCCATCCCCTGACACCAGGCCAGCAGATCGCTCTCGCTGTTCAGCAGCGCTTCGTTCAACTCCGGCTGATAGATCAGCTGGGTCAGCACGGCTTCCGGCGCACGACGAGACATGCGGGTGATCAGGTGAGTCACCGAGCGGTGCTGGTTGACCAGGCGCTCCAGTGCCTCGCCACCGATGGCCGGGGCAGACTCGTTAACGTGCAGGGTAGCACCATCCAGCGCCATGGCGGTCTGGTACTGCAGCAGCGCATCTTCGTCTTTCAGATACTGCTCCTGCTTGCCCTTCTTAACCTTGTAGAGCGGCGGCTGGGCAATGTAGACGTAGCCACGTTCGATGATTTCCGGCATCTGACGATAGAAGAAGGTCAGCAGCAGGGTTCGGATGTGCGCACCATCGACGTCCGCATCGGTCATGATGATGATGTTGTGATAACGCAGCTTGTCCGGGTTGTACTCGTCGCGACCGATACCGCAGCCCAGTGCGGTGATCAGGGTACCCACCTCTTGCGAGGAGATCATCTTGTCGAAACGGGCCTTCTCTACGTTCAGGATCTTGCCCTTGAGCGGCAGGATGGCCTGGTTCTTCCGGTTGCGACCCTGCTTGGCGGAACCGCCAGCAGAGTCCCCTTCCACTATGTAGAGTTCGGAAAGAGCCGGGTCTTTTTCCTGACAGTCAGCCAGCTTGCCGGGCAGACCGGCGATATCCAGCGCGCCTTTGCGGCGGGTCAGTTCGCGGGCTTTGCGGGCCGCTTCACGGGCACGGGCCGCATCGATGATCTTGTTGACCACGATCTTGGCATCGCCCGGGTTTTCCAGCAGGAAGTCGGCCAGCTTCTCACCCATCGCCTGTTCAACGGCGGTCTTCACTTCGGAAGAGACCAGCTTGTCCTTGGTCTGGGAGGAGAACTTGGGATCCGGCACCTTCACGGAGATAACGGCAATCAGACCTTCACGTACGTCGTCGCCACTGGCGGCAGACTTGGCCTTCTTGCTGTAGTCCTCTTTGTCCATATAGGAGTTCAGAGTACGGGTCAGCGCGGTACGGAAGCCAACGAGGTGAGTACCACCATCCCGCTGCGGGATGTTGTTGGTGAAGCAGTAGACCCCTTCCTGATAGGCGTCGTTCCACTGCATCGCCACTTCAACGCCAATACCATCCTGCTCGGTGGTGAAATGGAACACCTTCGGGTGGATCGGGGTCTTGTTCTGGTTCAGGTACTCAACGAATGCCTTGATGCCACCCTCGTAGCAGAAATGCGCCTCGCGGCCATCACGCTCGTCTTGCAGACGGATGGAGACACCGGAGTTGAGGAAGGAGAGCTCGCGCAGGCGCTTGGCCAGGATCTCGTAGTGGAACAGGGTATCGCTGAAAATGGCAGGGCTCGGCCAGAAGCGAACTTCGGTACCGGTGCCGGTGCTGTCGCCAATCTGCTTGAGCGGCGCTTGCGGCTCACCCAGATGATAGGTCTGCTCGTAGACGTGGCCGTTACGACGAATGGTCAGCAGCAGCTTGTCAGAGAGGGCGTTAACTACCGAGACGCCAACGCCGTGCAGACCGCCGGATACCTTGTAGGAGTTGTCATCAAACTTACCGCCTGCGTGCAGCACGGTCATGATGACCTCTGCGGCGGAGCGGCCCTCCTCCTCGTGCATGTCTACCGGGATACCCCGGCCATTGTCACGCACAGAGACAGAACCGTCGGAATGGATCTTGACCAGAATATCGGAGCAGTAGCCAGCGAGCGCCTCGTCAATGGAGTTATCGACGACCTCGAACACCATGTGGTGCAGACCCGAGCCATCATCCGTATCGCCGATATACATCCCCGGGCGCTTGCGGACCGCATCCAGGCCCTTCAGCACCTTGATATTCGAGGAGTCGTAAGTATTTTCACTCATAGCTTACTCTCTGCCTTCTCTAACGTTTCGGAGATTTTACCCTGTTCCACATGGAACAACTTACAGTCATTCGCATCCATCATGTCTGCGAGCTGACCGGTGTCGATGGCGGTGATAAACACCTGGGACGCACACTGCTTCAGCCTTGCGGCCAGCAAGCGGCGCTTGTCGACATCCAGTTCAGAGGCAAAATCGTCAATTAAAAAAATACAGCCACGGCTGCTATGTTGATTCAAATAGAGCCCTTGGGCCAGTCGCATGGCGCAGACCAGCAACTTCAGCTGACCCCGGGACAAAATATCCTGAGCGGGCACCCCGTTCGCCTTGAGACGCACATCGGCTTTTTGTGGACCGACACCGGTATAGCCCAGCGCCCGATCCCGCTCAAACCCCGCCTCCAGCAGATCGCCGAGGGGAGTATCTTTCTCCCAGCCCCGGTAAAAGCCGAGACTGATATCGAATTCCGGCAGAAAATCCGCCGTCATCTCCTTGATCAGGGGCGTAATGGCCTGACAATAACTGGCGCGAAACTCGGCCAGCTCACCACCCAGCCGCACCAATTCCTGATCCCAAAACGCCAGCTGGCGGTACTGGGTGCTCTGGCGCAGTAGCGCATTGCGCTGTTTCAGCAGCCGCCGCACTCGCCCCCACAGGGCAAAGAAGGTCGGCTCCTGATGGAAAACGCCCCAATCGAGCCAGGCCCGGCGAGCCTGAGGCCCGCCCGTCAGCAGGTTGAAGCCATCGGGATGGATCAACTGCACCGGCAACAGCTCCGCCAAATCGGCCAACCGCTGGGCCTGTGCCCCGGCAATCTTGAGCTGGGTCTCGCCACTCTTGTCTTTGGCAAGACCGATCGGTACCTGACGCCCCTCCAGCTCGCACTGGGCAAACAGGGTAAATGCCCTCTCCCCCTGGCGGATAACCCGCCCGGTCAAATGAGTGCGAAAGGAGCGCCCCAGACCAAGGTAGTGAATGGCTTCCAGCACGCTGGTCTTGCCGCTGCCATTGCACCCGACCAGAATGTTGAGGCCGGGCGACAGCTTGAGACTGGCTTGCTGGATATTGCGAAAGTCGCTGAGCTGGAGTTTGACCAGGGACACGACTAGATCCGCATCGGCATCACCACGTACTGAGCATCCTGATGTTCAAAATCCTCAATAATGGCACTGCTGATGGAATCGCTCAGGCTAATCCGAATTTGGTCACATTTTAACGTATTCAGCACGTCGAGCACATAAGAGACGTTAAAGCCGATCTCCATCTCGCCAGCGGCATATTGTACGTCAAGCAGCTCTTCGGCTTCTTCCTGTTCCGGGTTGTTGGCGGTGATGCGCAGCAGGTTTTCCTGCAGATTGAGACGCACCCCACGGAATTTCTCGTTGGAGAGGATGGCGGCGCGGGCAAACGCCTGACGCAGATCCTCACGGCCGGCGATGAGCGCCTTGTCGCTGTTGCGCGGAATGACGCGACGCCAGTCCGGGAAGCGGCCATCCACCAGCTTGGAGGTGAAAATGAAGCCGTCCAGCGCAGCACGCAGGTTGCTGCGACCGATCTGCAGCCGCACCGGCTTGTCTTCCGCCTCCAGCAGACGCACCAGCTCCAGTACCCCTTTGCGCGGCAGGATAACCTGATGATCGGGCAGCGATTCCCCTACTACCTCGCGGCGGCAGGTAGCCAGACGGTGACCGTCGGTCGCCACGGTACGCAGACCGTGACCTTCACTCTCGAACAGCATGCCGTTCAGGTAGTAACGCACGTCCTGGCTGGCCATGGAGAACTGGGTCGCATCGATCAGCTTCTTCAGCTCCAGCTGGCTGATATCGAACTCGAGCACGGATTCCCAATCCTCGATGTTCGGATACTCGGTCGCCGGCAGGGTCGAGAGGTTGAAGCGGGAGCGACCGGAGCGGATGATCAGGCGCTCGCCTTCGGTATTGAGACGGATCTCGGCGCCTTCCGGCAGACCACGGCAGATATCCAGCAGCTTGCGCGCCGGTACTGTGGTGCGGCCATCTTCGCTGGCCCCGTTCAGATAGACCTGACCGATCATCTCTACTTCGAGATCGGTACCGGTCAGTGACAGCAGACCGTTGCTGACATCAAGCAGCACGTTGCCAAGGATCGGCAGGGTCGGTCGGCCGCCGAGGGCGCCGGACACCAGTTGCAGAGGACGTAACAGGGCCTCACGGCTAATTTCGAGCTGCATCTGTGCTCTCCGTTGTGATTAGGAGGAAAAGATTCGGATCAGGTTGGAATATTCGCGCTGCATCTGTCCACTCGATTCCGTTATCAGGAAGAAAGGGTACGGATCAGGTTGGAATAGTCCTCCTTGATGTCGTGACTCTCCTCCTTCAGCTGCTCGATCTTGCGGCAGGCATGAAGAACGGTAGTGTGGTCACGGCCACCAAAGGCATCACCTATCTCCGGCAAACTGTGGTTGGTCAGCTCCTTGGCCAGTGCCATCGCCAGCTGGCGCGGACGGGCAACAGAGCGGGAACGACGCTTGGAGAGCAGATCCGCCAGCTTGATCTTGTAGTACTCCGCCACCGTCTTCTGGATGTTGTCGATGGTGACCAGCTTCTCTTGCAGTGCCAACAGGTCGCGCAGCGCTTCGCGCACGAAATCGATGTTGATGGCACGGCCGGTGAAGTTGGCGTTGGCGATCACCCGGTTGAGGGCACCTTCCAGTTCACGGACGTTGGATCGCAGACGTTTGGCAATGAAGAAGGCCACTTCGTCCGGCAGATGGATCTGGTTCTCGTCTGCCTTGCGCATCAGGATCGCGACGCGGGTCTCCAGCTCCGGCGGTTCGATCGCCACGGTCAGGCCCCAGCCGAAGCGGGACTTGAGGCGATCCTCGACACCGTTGATCTCCTTCGGATAGCGATCCGAGGTCAGGATGATCTGCTGATTACCTTCCAGCAAGGCATTGAAGGTATGGAAGAACTCCTCCTGGGAGCGCTCCTTGTTGGCGAAGAACTGGATGTCATCGATGAGCAGGGCATCGACGCTGCGGTAGTAACGCTTGAACTCTTCAATGGCGTTGTTTTGCAGCGCTTTCACCATGTCCTGAACAAACCGCTCGGAGTGCATATAGATGACTTTGGCATCTTTTTTACTCTCCTTGATGGCATTGCCAACGGCGTGCAGCAGGTGGGTTTTACCCAGGCCGGTGCCGCCATAGAGGAACAGAGGGTTGTAAGCACCACCCGGATTGTCCGCTACCTGACGGGCAGCCGCACGCGCCAACTGGTTGGACTTACCCTCGACGAAATTCTCGAAGGTATAGTTCACGTTGGTGTTGCTCTTGTGGTTCGGCTCGGGCTTGGCTTCAGCCTTGCTTTCCCAGCTCTTCTGCAAGTTATTCACAGGCGTGGCACCCTGTACCGGCGCTCTGGCGACAGCAACAGGATGGGGACGATTGCCTATATCAAAACGCAGGGCGGGGCCGTCGACCCCGCAGAGTTCGTTGATGATGCCGTTAACCCGGATGAGATACTTGTCTCGTACCCAGTCCAGAACAAAGCGATTCGGTGCATACAGGGTCAGAGTATTGTCACTCAACTCCGCTTGAAGCGGCCGGATCCACATGCTGAATTCTGCCGAGGGCAACTCATCTTGCAGCCGGTTAAGGCACTGCTGCCATAGCGAAGCAGTCACTCTAAACTCCTGTCGATTGATTAACTAAAGACCGGCTATTCTACGTTTTTAGCCGCCGGATCTCCAGCCATCGCCCGGTGGATCCAGCAAATAAGATCCTTGACTTTCAAGGATCCAGCGCCTTTGGATCGGATTTCATCCCCAAAGTTACCCACAGCTTGATCCACCGTCCGGATTGGTCGATCCCGTGCTTCTCTCCTGTTATTTCATATAACCAAATGTCATTTATTTTTTAAATTTTATTCCAATAACATCAGGGCCAAACCAGCTATTACAACTACAAATACAAGACATTGAGAGAGAGAAACACCATGAAAACATCCATCAAACTGATTTCCGGCGCAGCCATCCTGCTCGCCACCCTGTCCGGTCAGGCCATCGCCCAGGAGACCATCAAGGTCGGTATGTCCGGCAAGTACTTCCCGTTCACTTTCGTCAAGCAGGACAAGCTGCAGGGCTTTGAAGTGGATATGTGGAACCAGATCGGCGAGCGCACCGGCTACAAGGTCGAATTCGTGACCGCCAGCTTCTCCGGCCTGTTCGGCATGCTGGAAACCGGCCGCATCGATACCATCTCCAACCAGATCACCATCACCGACGAGCGCAAGGCGAAGTACGACTTCTCCCAGCCTTACGTCTATGACGGCGCCCAGATCGTGGTACGCAAGGGCAACAGCACCATCCACGGTATCAAGGATCTGGAAGGCAAGAAGGTGGCCGTGAACCTGGGTTCCAACTTCGAAGAGCTGCTGCGCAAGAACGACCCGAACAAGAAGATCGATATCCGCACCTATGACTCCGCCTTCGAGCAGGATGTCGCCCTGGGTCGCATCGATGCCTTCGTGATGGATCGCGTCTCCACCGCCCAGCTGATCAAAGAGTCCAAGCTGCCGCTGCAACAGGCTGGCGCACCGTTCGAGACAATCGAGAACGCTCTGCCCTTCCTGAAGACCCCGGAGAAACAGGCGCTGCTGAAGAAGGTCGACGAGGCCCTGACCGCCATGCGCAAGGATGGCTCCCTGCGTCAGATCTCCGAGAAATGGTTCGCTTCCGACATCACCGACAAATAAATGATGGAATTTGACCTCGAATACACGCTGGGGCTGTTTCCCATCCTGCTCAAATACCTGGGCACCACGATGGAAATGGCCCTGTGGGGATTCGTGCTGGCACTCGTACTCTCGCTGGCCCTGGCGATAGTACGGGTGTTTCGCGTCCCTGCGATTCACTGGCTGGCGATGCTCTATATCTCGTTCTTTCGGGGTACACCGCTACTCGTTCAGCTGTTCCTGCTCTACTACGGACTGCCGCAACTGTTCCCGATCTTCGTGGGGATGGATGCCTTTACCGCCGCCATCGTCGGTCTGACCCTGCACTTCGCCGCCTACATGGCCGAGTCGATCCGCGCAGCCATCCTCGGCATTCACAAAAGCCAGATGGAAGCGGCGCTCAGTATCGGCATGAGCCGTTATCAGGCGATGCAGCGGATCATCCTGCCGCAGGCGGCCCGTATCGCCACCCCGTCGCTGATGAACTACTTCATCGACATGATCAAGAGCACCTCGCTGGCCTTCACGCTGGGAGTGGCCGAGATCATGGGCAAGGCGCAAATGGAAGCCTCCTCCTCCTTCAAGTTCTTCGAGAGCTTTATGGCGGTGGCGCTGATCTACTGGGTAGTGGTGATCTTCTTTACCCGCTTGCAGCATCTGCTGGAAATTCGTCTCAACCGTGCCTATTAAAGGAGGGCTCTCATGATCAAGCTAACCGGCCTCTCCAAGGCATATCACGGCAATCAGGTGCTCAACGGTATCGATCTGGAGGTCAAAAAGGGGGAAATTGTCGTCATCATCGGCCCCTCCGGCACCGGCAAGTCGACTCTGTTGCGCTGCCTGAACCTGCTGGAGACCCCGGATGCGGGCACCCTGGCCATCGACGATCTCGAGCTCAATCTGGCCAAGGCTAGTGAACAGCAGGCGATCGAGCTGCGCAAGCGGGCCTCCTTCGTGTTCCAGAACTACGCCCTTTTTGCCAACAAAACAGCGCTCGACAACATCGCCGAAGGGCTGATCACCGTCTGGAAGCAGCCAAAAGCGGAGGCCCGCGCCACAGCGCTCGGCATCCTCAAGGACATTGGTCTTGCCGACAAGCAGGATGCCTATCCGGCCTCCCTTTCCGGCGGCCAGCAGCAGCGGGTCGGCATTGGCCGCGCCATGGCGGCCCACTCCAAGGTGATCCTGTTTGACGAGCCCACCTCGGCCCTCGATCCCGAGTGGGTCGACGAGGTTTTGGGACTGATGAAAGAGTTGGCCCGCCAGCACCAGACCATGGTGGTGGTGACCCATGAGATTGAATTTGCTCGTGATGTTGCCGATCGGGTGATCTTCATGGAAGGGGGGCGGATCGTCGAGCAGGGCCCGCCGGATCAGATATTGGTCGATCCCAAGGATCCCCGTACCCGGGAGTTCTTGCGGAAAGTCCTTAAATAGCTCTCTCTTTGGCGGCCTGGCCGCCTTTTTTATTGGCTCTGTCCCAATTACGTGTTGAAAGGCTAATCTTGAAGTAGGCCATCACCTTGAGGTCAACCATCATGGATACCCCAGCCTTTCAACACCTGCTGTCTCTCTTTCCCCAGTTAACCCTGCGCCAGCGCCGTGTTGCTCAGCAGGAGCTCACTGCACCCCACACGATTACCTCGCTCAATACTCAGTTACCGGCATGCAGTGGCTGCCCCCATTGTCAGGCCGATGTTACCCAGCTGGCGCCTTGGGGATGGAGTCGGGGGCTGCGCCGCTACCGTTGCAAACTGTGTCTGCGCACCAGCACCGTTCTGACCAAGACGCCCTTGGCCAGATTGCGTAAAGCACAGTGCTGGGAAGACTACGCGCAAGC